>NZ_JBWMAX010000002.1:459717-460167 GCF_056521385.1 Rhodoferax sp. RT5P35
AGGTCATCGTCAGGCTATTACAGCAAGAAACGCCCAGTCCAGTGGACTGGGCGTTTTCTTTAGCGCTTACACCATGCTCTAAAGAAAACGCAAAACGTTTTATGTATGCTAAAAAGCGATCCATGTAATGGGTCGCTTTTTTGTGTTCAGCGCTGCTAAATATGGATAGCTGGGGGAGATGTGGAATTCTTGGACTACTTGGAGGTAGTTTGTTAGTGCCGATCCAAAACTGACCAGCTAAACCGCAAAGTGCCAATCCAAAATTGACCAGGGTTTTCCACTGACCTGCTGAAAGTTTCAGCAGGGATTCAAGGTGGTCACCATGGACATGATTGTAAGCGAGCGGCGATCCCATGTTGACCGTTACCGATTGTCTGGTTATTGATCAGGCGCTCGCAGCTTGCCACCGATGCGGCAGCAATTCCACCACCCGGCTGGCCCTATGCGTGG
>NZ_JBWMAX010000298.1:0-1108 GCF_056521385.1 Rhodoferax sp. RT5P35
GGCCAGGGCTTTCAGCCGATCCCAGCGCCACAGGTGCGGCACGGCCTTGGACTGCGGATGCCGGGGCATCAGGCCTCCGATCTCGGTCCACAGCGGCACGAGCAGCTCCTGCTCGAAGCCGCGGTAGAGCTGCTCCAACGCGGGCGTAGGGTCGGGTTGACCGTGGCCCGCAACGGCATGCAGCCGCACGGGGGAAGGCGTCAGGTCGGTGGTCATGGGGGGCTTGTCTCCTTGTTTTCAGCGATATGTCATTCGGCCGGGCCGACGTTCAGCACGATGCTGCCGACGCCTTCGATCTGGCCCTCGATGCGGTCGCCCGCCTGTACGGCGCTCACGCCTTCGGGGGTGCCGGTGAAGATCAGGTCGCCGGGCAGCAGGTGGTAGAACTTGGACAGGTCGGCGATCAGTTCAGGGATGTTCCAGATCAGCTTGGAGAGGTCCGACTTCTGCCGCACCTTGCCGTTGACCGACATCGACAGGTCGCCCTGGCTCAGCACGGTCTGCGGCAGGGGCACGATCTCGGAGACGATGGAGGACTCTTCCACGTCCTTGCCCAGGTCCCAGGGCCGACCCTTCTCACGGGCCACCAACTGCAAGTCGCGCCGGGTCATGTCCAGGCCGCAGGCATAGCCGTAGATGAGCTTGGGGGCATCGGCTTCGCTGACGCGAAAACCCGCAGCGCCGATGGCTAGCACCAGCTCCATTTCATGGTGGTAGTCCTGGGTGCCGGGTGGATAGGCCACTGTGGCACCGGACTCGACCAGGGTCGATGGTGCCTTGGTGAAGTAAAACGGCACCTCGACCGACTTGTCCACGGGGCGGCCCATTTCCACCGCGTGCGCGTGGTAGTTGCGGCCAACGAAGAACAGTCGGTTGATGGGCAGACGCTCGCTACGGCCGCGCACAGGCAGAGAGTAAACGGGCGGTGGGGTCCAGAGGTAGGTGGTCACGGTCATAGGATTTCCTTTCAGGGTGGGTGGGAGAAAAAAGTAGCTAGCGCATGCTGCGCGGGCAGGAGCCATTGCCGAATCGGTGCGTAATGCTGGGCGCTACGCCATGGCCGATTTACGGTGGTCGATCAGAAGCACGGCCAGCATGCCGATGGCAC
>NZ_JBWMAX010000299.1:0-1107 GCF_056521385.1 Rhodoferax sp. RT5P35
TGGCATCTTTGAGGGAGGTGATGTTCCACATGAAGCCTGCCGTTCCGACCAGCCCTCCGTCGATGGTGGCCGGGCCCCGGGCGACTTCAAACCATTGCAACGATGCGCCGCTACCACGCGTGCCCTCGGTACGCACCATCTGGCGGGTTTGCATGGCTTCAAGCTCTTTGGCGAAGTAGGCCGCTGCGTCCTCCGGCGGCACCAAGTCCACATCGGTCAGGCCCAGCATGTCGTGGGCAGTGGCAAAACCATGCAAATCCGCCACCCCCTGGCTGGCCACCAGAAACCGGCCCTGCGTGTCCTTGAGCCAGGTGTTGAACGGAAAGTTGTCGAGCAGGGCGCGCTGGTAGCGCTCGCGCAGCAGCAGCCGGGCCTCGGCCTGTTTGCGCAGGCTGATGTCGATGGACGCGCCCACCGTGGCGTACTGGCCCGGCCCCAGCAGCACGCGGGTCTTGAAGATATCGACCCAGGGCGCATCGGGCTGCATGCCCTGGGGCTCTTCCTGGTGCACCACCCCGCCGTTGCGCAGGACCTGGGCATCACTCTCCCGGAAGTAGCGGGCCACCGGCTCGGGCCACAGGTCCAGGTCGGTGCGCCCCTCCACCGCATCGAGGCCAGCCACCTGCGCGTAGGCGGCATAGGCGGGGTTGACCCGCAGGTACACGCCCTGCGCATCTTTGAGCCACACCGGGAACGGCAGGCTGTCCAGCAAAATGCGCTGCTGCTGGCTCTGCCGCTCCAGGTCCGCCCTGCCATCGGCTGCCGCCTGGGCCGCTGTGCGCAGCGCGCGCGTGCCCGCCCAGGACAACAACGCCGCCGCCGCCGCCCCGCCTGCTGCCTGCCAGGCACCGGGCGGATGCAGCAGCCAGCTGGCACCCAGGGTGGCCGCGCACAGCCCCCAGGGTGCCCATCCAAGCTTGCCAATGTCCAACGCCATGCTGAGTCCCTAAAGCCAATGCACACCTGGCACAGCGCATCGCCCGGTCACACCGCACCAGGCGTTGTGACCGGGCGATGCGCCAAGCCGACTTGTAACATTGTGCGCCAGGGATGTGGCGCTGTGGGGTCTACCGCACGCTTAACCGTGGATGTCCGGGATGCTGCCGT
>NZ_JBWMAX010000300.1:0-1103 GCF_056521385.1 Rhodoferax sp. RT5P35
GATTGGTGACAGTACCAAGGGCACGGCCATCGGCGCGGGCTTGGGCGCGCTGGGCGGCTACGTTTGGTCCAAGCACATGCAGGACAAAAAGGCGGCGATGGAGCAGGCCACGGCAGGCACAGGTGTCGCGGTCACGCAAACGTCGGACAACCAGCTCAAGCTGAACATCCCCAGCGACATCTCGTTTGACACGGGCCGCGCCGATATCAAGCCCAATCTGCGCCCCATCCTGGACCAGTTTGCCAACGGCCTGCAAAACCAGCCCAATACCGAAGTGCGCATCATCGGCCACACCGACAGCACCGGCAGCGATGCCCTCAGCAACCCCTTGTCGCTGGACCGCGCCGAGAGCGCCCGTGCCTACCTGACCTCGCGTGGCGTGGATGCGCGCCGCGTGGTGGTGGCAGGCCGGGGTTCGCGCGAAGCCATCGCTGACAACAGCAGCGACGCCGGACGCGCCCGCAACCGCCGGGTTGAAATCTTCCTGGCCGAGCGCGCGCAGGAATAACCCATTGCATGTAAAAAGGCCCGTGGAACCGGAGGGTTCCACGGGCCTTTTTTACGTCTGCGGGCCTATTCCGACTTGGTCACCAGGTCGAAGTGCTCCACCACTGGGGGGCTGGCAAAGAACGGGCCGACGATGCCGCGCCACTCGGCAAATGCCGGGGATTCGCGGAAGCCGACGTTATGCGCCTCTACCGAAGTCCAGAAGATTTGCAGCACATAACGCTCGGGGCTCTCGATGCCCTTGTTGACCTTGTAGCCCTTGCAGCCCGCGTTCTTGCTGATGACGGTTTCCAGGCCCCGCGTGATGGCCTCGTCAAAAGCGGCCTGCTGGCCGGGGCGGATGCGGATATCGGCGATTTCCAGAATCATGGTGTGTCTCGGTAGGGGTTACAAAACCTCGCTGGCGAAGTCGGCCAGGCGCGAACGCTCGCCGCGCGCCAGCATGATGTGGCCGCTGTGGGGCCAGCCCTTGAACTTGTCCACGGCAAAGGTCAGGCCGGAGGAGCCTTCGGTCAGGTAGGGCGTGTCGATCTGCTGCAGGTTGCCCATGCAGATGATCTTGGTGCCGGGGCCGGCGCGGGTGATCAGGGTCTTCA
>NZ_JBWMAX010000301.1:0-1101 GCF_056521385.1 Rhodoferax sp. RT5P35
CGGCCACTGGCCACTTCCAGCATCAGTTGGAACAGTTCCCAGCCCACGTCTTCGATGCTGGCCGCGCCGTCGGCAATGGTCCCGGCGTTCACGTCCATCAGGTCGTGCCAGCGGCGGGCCAGGTCGCTGCGGGTGGCCACCTTGATGACCGGCACGGCAGCCAGGCCGTAGGGCGTGCCGCGCCCGGTGGTGAACACGTGCAGGTTCATGCCCGCGGCCAGTTGCAGCGTGCCGCAGATGAAGTCGCTGGCCGGGGTGGCGGCGTAGGTCAAACCTTTTTGTTGGAGCTTTTCGCCGGGTGACAGCACACCGGTGATGGCCACCGAGCCGCTCTTGACGATGGAGCCCATGGCTTTTTCGACGATGTTGGACAGGCCGCCTTTTTTGTTGCCGGGCGTGGTGTTGGCGCTGCGGTCTACCTTGCCACGCTGCAGATACGCGTCGTACCAGGCCATTTCGCGAATCATTGCTTCCGCCACTTCGGGGCTGCTGGCGCGGGAGGTGAGCTGGTCAATGCCGTCGCGCACCTCGGTGGTTTCCGAGAACATCACGCTGGCCCCGGCGCGCACCAGCAGGTCGGTGCAATAGCCCACGGCGGGGTTGGCAGTGACACCGCTGAACGCGTCGCTGCCGCCGCACTGCACACCCACCACCAGCTCAGCAGCAGGCACGGTGACGCGGCGGCGGGCGTTCAGGCGCTCCAGGTGCGCGGTGGCCTGGCGCATGATGGATTCGACCATGGACATGAAGCCCACGTGCGCATCGTCTTGCAGGCACACCAGGTCCAAGGGAGGAGGGGGGGCACGTTCGTCGATCAGCGGAATGGTGCCAGGCGGCATCAGGCGCTCGGGCTGCAGCTTTTCGCAGCCCAGGCTGACCACCATCACCTCGCCGCCGAAGTTGGGGTTCAGGCTGATGTTGCGCAGGGTGCGGATGGGGATCTCGGCCCCCGGCGCGTCGATGGCCACGCCGCAGCCATAGGTGTGCTCCAGCGCCACCACATCATCCACGTTGGGGTATTTGGGCAGCAGCTCGGCCTTGATGCGCTGCACCGCAAAGTCGGTGACCCCGGCCACGCACTGCACGGTCTGGGTAATGGCC
>NZ_JBWMAX010000302.1:0-1101 GCF_056521385.1 Rhodoferax sp. RT5P35
CGACTGGTAGCCGTTGAGCTTGGCAATCGCAATATGGTCCTTGAACTTGCCGGGTACCGGTTTGTAGAGCTGGTGCAACACCCCTAGTGCGGTGTAGCAGTCGATCACGCTCTGCACGATGACCCGAAAGCCGTAGATATCGGTCACCTGGGCAAAGGTAAGGTGCTTGTCATCCATCTTCTGGTAGATGGAAAACAGGGTTTTCTCGCGCCCGGCAATACGCACCTGCATACCGGTTTGTGCAAACACCGCCTCGACTTCCTGCTGCACTTTTTGCACCAGATCGCGCCGTCGGTTGCGGGCTTTGGCCACCGCTTTGGCCAGAATCGCGTAGCGCCAGGGCCGCAGATGGCGAAACGACAGGTCTTGCAGCTCGCGGTAGGTTTGGTTCAGCCCCAGGCGGTGGGCGATGGGGGCGTAAATGTCCAGGGTTTCCGAGGCAATCCGGGCCCATTTGGAGCGCGGCATGTCGCCCATGGTGCGCATATTGTGGGTGCGGTCGGCCAGCTTGATCAAAATCACCCGCACGTCGCGGGCCATGGCCAGCAGCATTTTGCGAAACGACTCGGCCTGGTTTTCTTCGCGGGTGTTGAACTGCAGCTTGTCGAGTTTGGTCAGGCCGTCCACCAGCTCGGCCACCGGCGCGCCAAAGCGCTCGATCAGCTCGGGCTTAGTTACGCCGCAGTCTTCCATTGCGTCGTGCAGCAGGGCGGCCATCAGCGCCTGGGCATCCAGCTTCCAGGCGGCGCACTGGGCGGCGACGGCAATCGGGTGGGTGATGTAGGGTTCGCCGCTGTTGCGCAACTGGCCCAGATGGGCCTCGTCGGCAAACCGGTAGGCCTGGCGCACCTGCTCCACGCTGGCGGCATCCAGGTAGTGCAGATTGGCCGTCAGGGCGGCAAAACTGGCGGCGGCAGCGTTGGCCGCTGCAGGGCTGGGCGTATGCCCGCCTTTTTTATGGGGAGGTTTGGGGGGCGAACCGTCGGCAGGAAAATGCTTGTCACTCATGGCTTGAATATAGCTTGCGCCTTGCGTCTGCCATGCGCGCAATAAAAAAGGCACCGCAAAATGGTGCCTTTTAAAGTGGGTTCAATCGGGTTT
>NZ_JBWMAX010000303.1:0-1100 GCF_056521385.1 Rhodoferax sp. RT5P35
GCCCGCCGCCTGGCTGAATTGCCCGCCGGTGCCCCTGCGCTGGTGTTGATCGAAGTAGATGGCCCAGAAGACGAGCAAACCCTGGCCAGCGCCGCGAACACCACGTTGGTGTGGGTACACCGCCAGGGCCAACCCCACGGCCAGCAGCCGCTGCTGCTGGAGCGCCTGCGCAGCCTGGCCTTGCCGCCCGGCGACATCCACGCCTGGGTGGGCTGCGAAACCCACACCGCCAAGGCCTTGCGCGCCCATCTGGTGGGCGAACGCGGCGTGCAGCCGCAGTGGACCAAAGCGGCAGGCTATTGGCGACAGGGCAGCGTGGCCACGCACGACACGATCGAGACGTAATTTCAGGCGCGGCTTGGCTTCTCTCTTCTTCTAATATCTCTATTAATCAAATAGTAGTAGTAGTAAGGACTGCACCTGGCTGTGGATAAGGTGTGATAAGCCTTTTGGCTCAAGCACTTAGGCCATTTTGACGGCTGTGCGCGACTGTGCTTTTCTGGTGTCACGCAAATAGGGACAACTTTTAAGGATTGCCACAAGCTGTGGATAACTGCTGGCTTATGCAAAAACTATCCACAGGGTTTGCGGCAGGCCCGCTGGGCTATGCTGTGTGCTTTGTTCTAAGGAAGCTCGATGCCCCGTTCCATCCTCGAAGAAGCCCGTATCCACCCCGCCGTGCGCGACAAGGTGGCGGCATCACAGCGGGCCATCGTGCAAGAGGTGCAGGCGGCAGTAGCGGCGCATGCGGTGGTGGTGGTGGGGATGCGGGCCAATCCGTTTCCGCGCCGGGCCCGCAAGGCGCTGGATGCGGCACAGGTGCCGCACCATTACCTGGAGTACGGCAGTTATCTGAGCATGTGGCGCGAGCGTGGCGCTCTGAAGATGTGGACCGGTTGGCCCACCTTGCCCATGGTGTTCGTGCGGGGCACGCTGGTGGGCGGATTTACCGATCTGCAAAAGCTCATCCAGACCGGTGAGCTAGCCAAGATGCTGGGCTAGGGGATTAGGTTCACCCCCAGGCTACAGTGCTTCGCATCTTTCTCCAACCCCCTTGCAGGGGGCAACACCAGCAGCCGGGCATTGCCAGTTCTGCGGTG
>NZ_JBWMAX010000304.1:0-1097 GCF_056521385.1 Rhodoferax sp. RT5P35
CCAGCACGGTGTTGAAGGCCTTGACCACCAGCGCGCCGGGCACGGCCTTGGCGATCTCTTCGGCGGCTGATGTATCGAAGCCCAGCGTCAGGCCCATGTAGTCGGCCGTCAGCGGGTTGGTGATGTCGACCACGATGCGGCCTTCGAGCGAGCCCAGTGCTTGCAGCGCCGGGACGGCATCGGCGTAGCCGGTGGCCAGGATGACGACTTGCGCGTCGCCGAGAGCCTCGGCGGGTGCGGCAGCCGAAGCGCCGGTGTGGGCGCTGGCCACGGCCTGTGCCTTTGCCAGATCGCGTGCCGTCACGGTGACCTTGTGGCCAGCGGCGCTAAGTTGTTTGACGAAACCTGCGCCCATGTTTCCGGCGCCGACGATAGTGATGTTCATGATGCTTTCCTTTGGTGGTGTGAGATGGCTTGTTGCCCATTCGCCGACAGGTTTGCTGGCGTGGGATGAACTGTATTAGGGTTGATCGAAGAGATAAACCATAGGCAGAGAGTTAAATAGTTCCGATAATCAAGACTATGGATGTATTACAAGCAATGAAGACCTTTACGGCCGTGGTCGAGGCTGGCAGTTTCGTGGGGGCGATGGACACCACGGGGCTGTCCAAGCCCGCCGTGTCGCGCCAGGTCAGCGATCTGGAAGCACACCTGGGCACGCGGCTGTTGCAGCGCACCACGCGCCGCCTGTCGCTGACCAGTGAGGGCCAGGCCTACTACCAGCGCTGCAAGGAGGTGCTGCAAGCCGTGCAGGAGGCCGAGGCCGAGGTGGCGTCCAGCACCGTGCAGGCGCAGGGCCGCCTGCGCATCGGCGCGCCGCAAACCTTCGGCGCGCTGCACCTGGCCGCGCTGTGGGGCCGCTTTGCCGCGCAGAACCCGCAGGTCAGCCTGGATATCGTCTTGTCGGACCGCGTGATGGACCTGGTGGAGGAGGGCTACGACCTGGTGATCCGCATCGCGCGGTTGCCCGATTCGAGCCTGGTCAGCCGCAAGCTGGCCCGCACGCGCATGGTGCTGTGCGCATCGCCCGCCTACCTGGCGCAGCGCGGCACGCCCACGCACCCGCACGCGCTGGCGCAGCACGACGTGGTGTCGTA
>NZ_JBWMAX010000305.1:0-1097 GCF_056521385.1 Rhodoferax sp. RT5P35
CTTCTAAAAAACCAGGCCCCTGCGGCCTGGTTTTTTTTCGTCCAAAGCATCCTGGCGTTCTATTGGCACCATGGCGAGCCGCCACAATACCGGCATGACCGCTACCCACGTGCCCCCGATCTCATCCCCCGCCGACTACACCCAGCTGTTCACGCTGGCCCCGGTATCGCTCTGGCTGGAAGACTTCAGCGCGCTCAAGCGCCTGTTTGATGGTTGGCGCGCCGAGGGCATTACCGACCTGCGTGCCCATATCGCTGTGCACCCCGAATGCCTGGCCGAATGTGCCGCATCGCTGCAGGTGCTGGAGGTCAACCAGCGCACGCTGGAGCTGTTCGGTGCCAGCAGCCAAGAACATTTGCTGGCCAATCTGTCGCAGGTGTTCCGCGGCGACATGCTGGACCACCTGGCGCAGCAGATGGTTCCGATGTGGGACGGTGAAATGGGTTTTGCGGTGCAAACCGTGAACTACACGCGGGATGGCCGCAGGCTGGATGTGAAGGTGCAGGCCCGCGTGCTGCAAGGCCACGAAGTCTTGTGGGACCGCGTGATGCTGTCGCTGCAAGACATCACCCAGGAGCTGCAAAGCTCGCGCCTGCTGGCCGACAGCGAACAGCATGCGCGCAACCTGTTCGACTCCTCGCCCGTGTCGCTATGGGTGGAAGACTTCAGTGCCGTGAAGCGGTTGATCGAAGACGTGCGCATGCGCGGCATCGAAGACTTTCGCACCTTCATCAACGTGCACCCCGAGTTTGTGTCGCGCTGCATGCAGGAAATCCGCGTCATCGACGTGAACCAGCAAACCCTCACCATGTTTGGCGCGCAGAACAAGGCCGAGCTGCTGGCCGGTCTGGGCAAGGTGTTCCAGGGTGAAATGCGCGACTCGTTTGCCGAGCAATTGATCGAGCTGTGGCAGGGCAAAACCACCCTGATGCGCGAGGTGGTGAACTACCGGCTCAGTGGTGATCTGGTCAACATCCACATGCAGTTTGCCGTGCTGCCCGGCCACTTGGCCGAGTGGGACCTGGTGCTGGTGTCGCTGGTGGACATCACCGCGCGCAAAAAGGCCGAGGCCTACCTCGAATACCTGGGCAAGCACG
>NZ_JBWMAX010000306.1:0-1096 GCF_056521385.1 Rhodoferax sp. RT5P35
CCGACGCGGGCGGCCAGCACGTAGCCATCGCGGGCACTTGTGCCGAATACGACTGGGCGCAAGGGACTTTGGTGGAAGATGTCAGCCCCTACGCTCCCGCCACCCTGTACGGCGTGGTCAAGGATGCCACCCGCCGCATGGCGACTGCTTTGTGTGCACAGCGCGGCGTGTCGCTGGCCTGGGGCCATATCTTCTTTCCGTTTGGTCCGGGCGAAGCGCCGCAGCGCATGCTGCCCTCGCTGGTGCGGGTGTTCCAGGGCCAGGCGGCACCATTTGGCGTGAACATTGCCGCCTACCGCGGCATGCTGCCCGTGGCCGATGCCGCCAGCGCCCTGGCCATGCTGCTGGTGCAGGGCTGCCAGGGCAACTTCAATATCTGCTCCGGCCAGCCCGCGCTGATCGGCGATGTCGTCAAAACCCTGGCCCGCCTGTGCGGTGCCGACCCCGGCCCGGTGCTGGCGCTGGCCTCCGCCCGTGCCGGTGACCCGCCGGTGCTGGTGGGCGACACCACCCGGCTGCGGGCTACCGGCTGGCGGCAGCAATCCACGCTGGAGCAAGGCCTGGCGGCCATGCTGAACCACGAAAGATCCAGATGACTCCCAACCATATGAACAACCTGTTCTACGGGTTGGCAGACCGCCCTGCATTCATCAAAGGCGTGCAGCATGCCATCGACCAGATCAGCGACCCGGGGGGGATTTACGCAGGCGATAACCTGTTTGCCTACCACCGCAACCTGGGTTTTCTGGAGGACGAGGCCTTGATGGCATCCGCACAGAAGAACGCGACGGATGTCGAGCGGGGCATTCTGTGGCGCACTTCCATGCTTCTGTGGGCGGCCCGTAATGGCCTGCACCTGGAAGGCGACTTTGTGGAATGCGGTTGCTACAAAGGGACCAGCGCCAAAGTCTTGGTCGATGCGCTGGACTTTGGCAAGCGTGAGAAGCAATATTTCCTGCACGACTTGTTTGAACACAACGCGGCCATGCCGCACCACGCCATGCCCGCGCACGGCTCGGAGCTGTACGACTCCGTGGTCCAGCGCTTTGCCGATACCCCCAACGTGCGCGTAATCCGGGGCAAAGTGCCAGAGGTG
>NZ_JBWMAX010000307.1:0-1095 GCF_056521385.1 Rhodoferax sp. RT5P35
CCAACACCTTGAGCCACGCGGTCGCGCTGCTGGCGGCGCTGGTGGGTGCGCCGTTTCTGGTGCTGGCAGCGGGCCCGCACTGGCTGGGGGCCAGCGTGTTTGCGGCGACCCTGCTGCTGCTGTATGTGTCGTCCACGCTGTACCACGCGCTGCCCGCGGGGCGGGCCAAGCAGCGCTGGCTGCAGGTGGACTACGGAGCGATTTATTTTTTCATCGCGGGCAGTTACACGCCATTTGCCCTGGGGGCGAGGCTGGGTGCCTGGGGCTGGACGCTGTTTGCGCTGGTCTGGTTGGTGGCCATCGCGGGCACTGTACTGAAGGTGCGAGGCCGTTTGTCGCACCCCTGGGTGTCCACGGGGCTGTACCTGGCGATGGGCTGGCTGGTGCTGGTGGCCGCCGTGCCACTGGTGGAGCAGCTCTCGCCCTCGGGACGGGCGTGGCTGCTGGCGGGGGGCATGGCCTACACGGCAGGCGTGGTGTTTTTTGCGCTGGATGGGCGCTGGCGGTATGCGCATGCGGTGTGGCATGGCTTTGTGGTGCTGGGCAGCGCCTGCCATGCGGGTGCGGTAATGTCACATTTCTGAAATCAAACCGTCATGCTGGATGGGCCTGGGTGGGGTTCAATACGGGTATTCCCACATCCATCCCCAGGACCGCCCCATGAACGCCATCAAAGAAGCCCAGAAATTCATCGCCAAGCACCCCGAATCCGAGGCCGCCCGCACGCTGGCCCAACTGGTGCTGACGCTGGAATCCAACGAGCCGTTTCCCCTGGAGAAGCTGTACGCGCTGGACCTGGACCGCTTTGACCTGGCGCTGGACATCCTGAAGGAATGGCGGCTGGACCGCTACATCGCGGGCAAGTCCAAGCTGTACGACCTGTCGCTGCAAATCCAGGAACAAGGCCCGCAAGACCGCACCTCGCACTTCGGCGAACTGAACTGAGGTTTCTACAGCGGCTGCACCAGCCCCATGTCGGGCCGCTGCAGCCACTGGGCAAATTCATCGGCCATTTGCTGGCTGGCAGCGATGGCACCGGTCCAGGCCTTGGCGCGGCTGGGCAGGTCCAGGCCGTAGTGGCTGAAGTCGGCGCGG
>NZ_JBWMAX010000030.1:0-2481 GCF_056521385.1 Rhodoferax sp. RT5P35
CCTGGCCGGTTTCAAGCGCGAACTCAACACCGCCAAGACCGTGCCCATGGGCGACATCAAGATCGAAGAAATCCGCCTGAAACGCGCGCTGGACTGATTTGCTATGTCTTTAGTAGCTGCTCACGCTTATTAAATAAGCGCTAGCGGCCTAAAAAGCATATAAAAATATACCGAAAACGCCCTTACCACCTCGCAGGCAGGGGCTGCACCAGCACGATCTGGCGCTTGTCTACCTGCACGTAGCCGCCGTTTTCCAGGTCTTTCAAGATCCGGCTGACCATTTCGCGGCTGCAGCCGGTGCGGCTGGCGATTTCCTGGTGGGTGATGCGTTCGGTGATGCGCTGGGTGCCGTCCGGCTGGGGCGTGGCCAGGTTTTGCAGGCACTGGCTCAGGCGGCCATACACGTCTACAAAGGCCAGGTTGCGGGCGCTGTTGGTGGCCATGCGGGCACGGCGGATCACTTTAGCCAGCAGGTCCAGCGCAAATTCGGGGTGTTTTCCAATGAAACCCAGCAGGGTGGTGCGCGTCAGCAGCGTGCACACGGTGGACTCCAGCGTCACCACATTGGCCGAGCGTGGCCCGCCGTCCAGCGCCATTTCGCCAAAATAGTCGCCGGGGCCGATCACGCCGAAGGTGATCTCCTTGTCGAAGTCGTCGGTGCAATACACCTTGACCCGGCCCTCCACCACCACAAACAGCGTGTCGCCGGGGTCGGCCTCGTGGATCAGCACCGTGCCCTTGCGGTAGCGGCGGGTTTCGCCCAAAGGCACCAGCTCACGCAGCAGCAGGGGCTGGACCGGATCGTTGCAAAAAGCGTGGGTGAGGGTGTTGAGTGGAGACTGCATGGCATAGAGGGGCGCACGTCGCGCGCCCGCAGTCTATGCCATTCTCCCCACCGTCTTTACATTACCGGCAGATCTGCCGGGGATTTAATGCTGTACAGCGGCCATATGCCGGGCCATGGGCGGCAGGATGGATACGGTCTCCACCAGTTGGCGGATGGTGTCGCAGCGGGTTTTGATGCGGATGCTGCGCAACTGGCTGCGCACGGTAGAGATTTGCACCCCGTGGTGGGTGGCAATCTCGGTGGGCCGCATGCCGCTGCACACCGAGGCCAGCACATTGCTTTCGGCGCTGGTCAGGCCGCGCTCGCGGGCAAACAGCGCCATGGTCGAGCTGTCGCACAGTTGCTGTTTGGCAAACACCAGCAGGGCGTAGGGGGCCGCGCCAGGGGCGTTCAGCGGCACCAGGGCCACGCTGGTGGTGCAGTCTTCACCGCCCAGGCTGATCAGCGCCCGCACCCCGGTCTGGGCGCGCAACAGGGCGTGCTCCAGCTGCGGGGTGTCGGTGCGCAGCAGGGTGCTCAGCCGCCCGTCCGCCACGCACAGGCCGCTGCGCAGGCTGCCGGGGCCGTTCAGCCCGTCGTGCGCCAGGCGGTTGGCAAAACGGATCTGGCGCGTGGCCATGTGCACCAGTGCCAGGCCGTAGTCCATTTGCTCCAGCACGCACTGCATGAGGATCAAGGTGTCGGACGGCTCGGGTTCGTCGATGTAGTTGATGGCATCGGCGGCGAAAGAGGATGGGGCGATGTTCAGCATGGCGGTGTCCCGGGTGCCTGCTGGTCCTGCGATATGCAGGCTGAAACGAGAAGATACAAAAAAGAAAGCATTTGCAGCAAGGCTGTGCCAAGCATAGACATTTGGATTGATTTTGGGCTGGTATTCAGACCACTGGGTTTTGTGACGTATGCACCAAAAATGGGGTGGGGGCTGTGCTAGCCGTCATCCATTTTGAGGACGTTTTCCGGTGGGACTCCCCTAAACAGGGGATGTGCCGTCGGGGCTCTGGACCGAGTATGGGTGCGCCTCGTTGCACAACACCCTTACAGGAGTTCCCCCATGAAGATCCCCCTTAAATTGGCGCTCGGCAGTGCCGCTATTGCCGCCCTGGCGGCTTGTGGTAGCGGAGGTGGAGACACCGCTGCGGTGCCGCCGGTAGCCCCCGCCCCTACCACCACCGCCGTGGCGGTGACGGTGATGGACGGCCTGGTCCAGGGGGCCACCGTGTGCCTGGATGTGAACAGCAATGGGGCCTGCGACAGCGGTGAACCCAGCGGGCCGACCAATGCCCAGGGTGTCGCCAGCCTCACCGTGCCCAATGCCGATGTGGGCAAGTTCCCGGTGCTGGCTTTTGTGCCGGTGGGCGCAGTAGATGCCGACAGCGGGCCGGTCACCACGGCCTACACGCTCACGGCCCCTGCCGACCAAACGGCGGTCATCAGTCCGTTGACTACGCTGGTGCAGCTGGCGGTGGCCTCCACCGGTGTCAGCACGGCCGAAGCGGCGGCGCTGGTGCAAAGCCAGGCCGGTCTGGCGGCATCGCCTCTGGCCAATTACATCGCCGCCAACGACACGACCGCCGCCACAGCGGCACGTGTGCTGGTAGGGGTGATCCAGTCGCAAACCAGTGCGCTGGCGGCCA
>NZ_JBWMAX010000308.1:0-1095 GCF_056521385.1 Rhodoferax sp. RT5P35
GAAAAGCACCAAAATCTGTTTTTCTCTGCCACCTTTCCGCCCGCGGTGCAGGCCCTGGCGCAAACCCTGCTGCGCGATCCGGTTCGCGTTGAAGTGGCGCCTGCACCTGAAACCACGCCGGACATCACCCAACGGGCCATCGCAGTGGATACCGGACGACGCACCCAATTGCTGCGCCACCTGATTCAGCAAAACCGCTGGACCCGCGTGCTGGTGTTTGTGGCGACCAAACACGCCGCCGAGATGGTGGCCGACAAGCTGCGCAAGGCCCGCATCTACGCCGAGCCGTTTCATGGCGAGCTGAGCCAGGGCAAGCGCACGCAGGTGCTAGCGGACTTCAAGGCCTCTCGCCTGAAGGTGGTGATTGCCACCGATGTCGCCGCCCGCGGCCTGGACATTGCCCAGCTGCCGGTGGTGGTGAACTACGACCTGCCCCGCTCGGCGGTGGACTACACCCACCGCATCGGGCGCACCGGGCGGGCCGGGGAAAGCGGCTTGGCGGTGAGCTTTGTCAGCGCCGACACCGAAAGCCATTTCCGCCTGATTGAAAAGCGCCAGGACTTGAGCCTGCCGCTCGAAAGCGTCGAAGGTTTCGAGGCGGTTGAAACGGCGGTCGCCACGGTGCCGAGCGACGGTGAGCCCAGCGCGCCCTCCAACGGCGGCATCAAGGGCAAACGACCGAGCAAAAAAGACAAGCTGCGCGCCGTGGCGGCCCGGGGTCAATAGGTCTGCGCACCAGCCCTTCACGCAAGTGATTGATTTACAATGAGTTTTAGCCAGGGTGAGCACCGCGCACCCTGAACGACTCCCAACCCTCAGCCTCTGGATGTACACCATGAACCGCTGCTTCAAAACACCACTCGCCGGGCTTCTGGCGATGCTCGTCATCACGGGCACTGCCGCGCTGAGCCCCGCACCGGCCTTCGCCCAAGCGCTGGTGCGTGAGTTTCCAGCCGCCGCCAAACGCGGCATGCTGGAGGTTACCGCGCCACCTGCTGTGCTGATCAACGGCACGGCCACCCGCCTCTCGCCGGGCGCGCGCATCAAAGGCGTCACCACTGCCCTGGTGATGTCTGGCACCCTGGTGGGCAGCCG
>NZ_JBWMAX010000309.1:0-1094 GCF_056521385.1 Rhodoferax sp. RT5P35
GGCCGTGTTTCTGGAAGAACTCGGCAGCGCCCGGCCCGCCGTTGCCGCTGGAGTGGGCGATGTTGTGCTCGGCCACAAAGTAGTCGGTGGCGCTGATCCACAGAGGGGCGTTCCAGCGCGCGCACAGCCACGAGGCCAGGCCGATGTGGTCGGGGTGCATGTGGGTCACGATGACGCGCAGGATGGGCAGGCCGCCGAGCTGGGAGGCAAAAATCGCCTCCCACTGGGCACGCGAGGTGTCGGCGCTGATGCAACAGTCCACCACGCTCCAACCACGCTGGCCGTCGATCTCGTCTTCCAGCAGCCACAGGTTGATGTGGTTCAGCGCGAAGGGCAGCGCCATGCGGATCCAGCGCACGCCGGGTGCCACGGCGACGGTTTCGCCTTGCGCGGGCAGGGTGTCGCCAAGGGGGTAGTGCAGTTGTTGTTCGAGCAGATTCATGGCGCTATAGTCGGCTTTTGTGTTGACGTTTACGTAAAAGTCATTCTAGGCCCGCTCTTGGCAACCCTTTGCAACCCACTGACACCATGGCGATAAGCAGCTACAGCATCAGCGACCTGGCGCTGGAATTCGATCTGACCACCCGGGCCATCCGCTTCTACGAAGACATGGGCCTGCTGCAGCCCACGCGCAGCGGCCCGGGCGAGCGCACCCGGGTCTACAGCCAGCGCGACCGCACCCGCCTCAAGCTGACCCTTCGCGCCAAGCGCCTGGGCCTGAGCCTGACGCAGGCCAAAGAGGTGATCGACATGTACGACAGCCCGCGCGACACCACCGCCCAACTAGGCAAGTTTCTGGCCGTGCTGGCCGCGCACCGCCAGCAACTGGAGGAGCAAATGGCCGAGCTGCAAGCCAATATCGACGAGGTCAAAGCCCAGGAGAAGGAAGGGCGGGCGCAGCTCTCCAAGAGCCGCAAACAGGCCAAGCTAGTCTGAAATTTTCAGGGCGCAGGTGATGCCAGCGGCTGGCCTTTTTCCACCACGTACACGCCCACCAGCCGGGTGGGCACGGCCCCGTCGTTGTGGGCATCGTGCACCACCCCGGCGGGCACCACGAACGACTCGCCTGCCTTGATGATGCGGGGCGGTTGGCC
>NZ_JBWMAX010000310.1:0-1093 GCF_056521385.1 Rhodoferax sp. RT5P35
G
This sequence comes from Rhodoferax sp. RT5P35, assembly GCF_056521385.1. Lineage (NCBI taxonomy): Bacteria > Pseudomonadati > Pseudomonadota > Betaproteobacteria > Burkholderiales > Comamonadaceae > Rhodoferax > Rhodoferax sp. RT5P35. Next base: position 2 of record NZ_JBWMAX010000310.1, read on the forward strand.
ATTGGCGTGTCGTCGCGCAAAACCATGTTCGGTATCCCGGCCATCCGGGCCCAGGGCGTGGACGCGGTGATGTCCAACTGGCGCGGCTTGCTGGTCGGCAACGGCGTGGCCTCTGCGCGCGTGGCCGAGCTGCTCGACGGTGTGCGCCGTGCCACCACCCACCCCTCGTGGCTGCAAACCCTGAAGACCAAGCGCTGGGATGCCGCGTGGATGGCGGGCGAAGATTTGCGCAGCTTCATGGACATGGACCGCACCACGGCGGCGGCCATGGCCTATTTGCTCAAGCTGAAGGCTTAATGGTCTTTTAGGCCGCTGGCGCTTATTCCATGGGCGGTAGCAGCTATTGAATACATAGCGTCTTGCTGCATGTCCGCCAAGGTTTTCAGGAAGCCGTCGCAATCCACCGCGTGCACCGGTTCGCCGTGGTTGTAGCCGTAGGTCACCAGCAGCACCGGGCAGCCTGCGGCACGCGCGGCCTGGGCGTCGTTGCTGGAGTCACCCACCACCAGGGTGTGGGCGGGCAGGGTGCCCAGGGCTTCACAGGTTTTCAACAGTGGCAGCGGGTCGGGCTTTTTGCGTTCAAACGAATCCCCGCCAAACACCTGGCTGAAAAAGCCCGCCAGCCCCTTGGCCTGCAGCAGCGGCAGGGCCAGGGCGATGGGCTTGTTGGTCACACAGGCCAGTTGCCAGCCGCGCTGCTGCATGGCCTGCAGGCCCGCCAGCACTCCGGGGTAGACCGATGAAAACTGCCCGTTGATGGCCGCGTAATGGTGCTGGTAGCGCGCAAACGCTCGCTCGAACAATGCTGCGTTATTTATAGCTTCTTGTGCTGGTGGAATAAGCGCAAGGGCATGATTTAGCACTGAATGGATCAGGTGCTCGGAGCCCTTGCCCACCATGGTCGCAATGGCGCTGGGCGCAATCGCGGGCAGATTCAGGTCGGCCAGCATGCCGTTCAAGGCGGCCGCAAAGTCGCCCAAGGTATCGACCATGGTGCCGTCGAGGTCGACGATGGCGGCCTGGATGCTGGCGGGCTTAATACAGCACCCGCCGAAACATGCCGATGGCCATCTGGTAGCCGAGCAACTGCAG
>NZ_JBWMAX010000311.1:0-1093 GCF_056521385.1 Rhodoferax sp. RT5P35
ATTCATCGCCCGTGGTGAAGGGGTAGGGAAATGCCTGGGTATCGGGCACCAGCAGGGGTTGGCCCGCCTCGGCCTGGCTGATGATGAAGCCACCACCCACCGAGAAGTAGGTCTTTTCCAGCAAGGTCTCGCCCTGTGCATCGAATGCGTACAGCCGCATGCCATTGGGATGGAACGGCAAGGGCCTGCGCAGCATCTTCAGGCACTCACGCTCGTTGAAGGCAATCGCGTGGATGCCCAGCAGCTTGAGGGTCTGCGTGTCACGTACGGTTTGCAGGCGCGGCGAAATGGTGTCGGGGTCGATGTGGTCGGGTTCTTCCCCCTCCAGGCCCAGCAGTACGGCTTTGTCGCTGCCGTGCCCCTTGCCGGTGGCCCCCAGCGAACCATACAGTTCGCAGCGCACGGCATGCACGGCAGGGAGTAGCCCACCGGATTGCAGCGACTGCGCAAACAAATGTGCGGCGCGCATCGGGCCCACGGTGTGTGAGCTGCTCGGACCGATGCCGATTTTGAACAGGTCGAAAGTGCTGAGTGCCATGGGTCAGGCCGGTGGTTCAGCGGTAGACCGGGAAGGCGGCGGTCAAATCCGCCGCGGCGGCGCGCACGCGGGAAACCACGCGCTCGTCTTCCGGGTGGTCGAGCAGGTCGGCAATCAAGTGGCCCACCTGCTGCGCCGCTGCTCCCTTGTAGCCGCGTGTGGTCATGGCCGGAGAGCCCAGGCGTATGCCGCTGGTCACCATCGGCTTTTCGGGGTCGTTGGGAATGGCGTTCTTGTTGACAGTAATGTGGGCACGGCCCAGCAGGGCTTCGGCAGCCTTGCCCGTCATGCCCTTGGCGCGCAGGTCCACCAGCATCACATGGCTCTCGGTGCGGCCCGAGACAATGCGCAGGCCGCGTTGCACCAGCGTTTCGGCTAGTGCGACGGCGTTCTTCACCACCTGCTGCTGGTAGGCTTTGAATTCGGGTGCCAGGGCCTCGTGGAATGCCACGGCCTTGTCTGAAATCACATGCATCAGCGGCTCGACTTGCAGGCCGGGAAAGAAAGCGCTGTTGATCGCCTTCTCGTGTTCTAGGGACATCAAAATAATGCCGC
>NZ_JBWMAX010000312.1:0-318 GCF_056521385.1 Rhodoferax sp. RT5P35
GGAATCTCCACCCCCGCCAGGGCCAGCGCCTTGGCCACAGTCTGGTCGGCGGCGATGCGCACCACCCGGCCCGAGCTGGCCAGCTTGACCTCAAAGCTGGCGTCATCTGCCGAAGGTGCCACGTTGGCCGAGAAGAACTCGTAGTGCAGCTGGTCTTCGGGCCAGCCGCTGGAGCGCGCCGTCTGCAGCACCGCGTCCATGAAGCCCTTGGGCCCGCACACATACAGGTGCACCCCCGGCTGCGGTTCGGCCAGCAGGTCGGGCAAGGACAGCTTTTGTGCGCTGGCACCATCGTCGAAGGGGAAGTGCACATCGGAT
>NZ_JBWMAX010000312.1:328-1089 GCF_056521385.1 Rhodoferax sp. RT5P35
CCGGAGCTGCGGATGCGCTCGTAAAAGGCGGTGCGTTCCTGGGCGCGACTGCAGTAGTGCATCTGGAACGGCGCGGCGCTGGCGGCCAGGCGCTCGGCCATGCACAGAATCGGCGTGATACCGATGCCGCCCGCCAGCAGCAGGCTGCGGCTGGCACCGTGCGCCAAGGGGAAGTGGTTTTTCGGCGCGCTGATTTGCAGCACATCGCCCTCTTGCACCGTGTCGTGCATGGCCTGTGAGCCGCCACGCGATGCCGGGTCGCGCAGCACGCCAACCAGGTAGCGATGGGTTTCGCTGGCATCGTTGCACAACGAATACTGGCGCGTGATCCCGCCGGGCAGGTGCACGTCCACGTGCGATCCGGCCGAAAAGCCCGGCAGCGCCGTGCCGTCGGTGGACACCAGCTCGTAGCTGCAGATGTCCAGCGCTTCCTGCGTTTTGCGCGCCACGCGCACGCTGATGGTGGCCGTGCTCATGCTGCCACCTGCGGTGCTTCGGCGGCCAGCAGGCGGTCGATCACCTTGCGGGCCTGCACGCCGCCGGAGTCGATGTTGAGCATCAGCAGCTTGCGCTGCGGGTGGGCCAGCAGGTTGCGCTGCTGCTTCTCCAGCATCTCCAGGTCTTCGCTGAAGATCTTGCCCTGGCCTTCGCGGATGCTGGCGGTGAGCTCGGTGTCGGTGGGCTTGAAGTGGCGCGCCATGCCCCAGAAGTACCAGATCGAGGTTTCGGTCTCGGGCGTAATGAAGTCCACCACGATGGAC
>NZ_JBWMAX010000313.1:0-1089 GCF_056521385.1 Rhodoferax sp. RT5P35
CAGCTGTCGACCAATTGGTCGGCTGCGACCACCAGGGCGGATACCACGGCGGCCAACAGCACGGCTGCCAGACTACGGGACGAGTCAAAATTCTGGTACAGCCCCCGTGCGGCTGCGGCGACCGATTCAGCGCGGACGACGCCGGGGTGCTCGGAGGGGAAGCTAGGGTTGATAAAGCTGGTCATGGTGTGTTCCTTTCACAAAGCGTTTTGGGCTGGAGCGCCTTGAACGCAAACGAATCTTAGGGTTTGCACTAGTATTTTCTAAATTTATCTTTGTGATGATCTGCATTCACTAGCGTGATGAATGGGGTAGGGCAGGGCCTTGGAATAGCACGACCGTGCAGCCTTCAAAAAGCTATTCTTTGCCTGGAAAAAAGCACTGAATCAGGCCGTATCGCCCTATCTATAAGCACAAGCAGCTATTTAAAATATAGCGGAACTAATTGGCAAATTAGCTAAACCAATTTGATCAATTCAGACATCGGGTTTACCCTAGATTGGCACCCTTAACCCGGTTTAGAGTGCACGCCCTATGTTTCTTTTTAGCAACATTCTGGTTTTAATTCGGTAAAACACTTGCCCGCCCTGCCATGAACCCACCCAATTTCCGCACTTTTGACCTGAATCTGCTGCGCGTGTTTGACGAAGTCATGGCCGAACGCAGCCTGACCCGGGCCGCGCACAACCTGTCGCTCACCCAGCCCGCCGTCAGCAACGCCTTGCGCCGCCTGCGCGACAGCCTGGGCGACGAGCTGGTGCGTCGCAATGGGACCACCATGGAGCCCACACCGCGCGCGCTGGCGCTGTGGCCCACGGTGCGCGAGTCGCTACGGCAGCTGCAGGGCTCGCTGGCCCCCAGCGCCTTTGCCCCGGCCGAGGCCGACGACAGCTTTGTGCTGGCCATGGCCGATGCCACCGCCGCCCAGCTGCTGCCGGGCCTGATGCACCTGCTGGAAACCGAAGCCCCCAGCGTATCGCTGCACGTGCTGCCGCTGGCCTCGCGCGACCCGCGCAAGCTGCTGGAAGACGAAACTTTGGATTTGGCGGTGGGCTTTTTCCCCGCCGTGCTGGCCGATCTGGCTGCCCG
>NZ_JBWMAX010000314.1:0-1088 GCF_056521385.1 Rhodoferax sp. RT5P35
TGCCTGCGCGCACGGTGGCTACGGGTCTGCCCACGCCTTTGGCTGCGGCTGCCAGCACCGGCATGCCGTTTGCGCAAGCCCTGCGGGACCGCCGCTTCTGGGTCTGCAATATCGGCCTGGGGCTGGTGGTGTCTGCCATCTACGGCATGGCCACCAATACCGTGCCGCTGCTGCGCGACATCGGGCTAACGGCAGCCGAAGCCGGTGGCGTGTTCGGTGTCTTTGGCGTGGCGTTGATCGTGGGCCGCATCGGGGTGGGCACGTTGATCGACCGCCTGTGGGCTCCGGGTGTGGCCGCGATTGCGCTGGCCTTTCCTGCGGTGGGCTGCCTGCTGTTCCTCGCAGCTGATGCCAGCACCCCCGTGGCCCTGTTGTTGGTGGCCACGGCGCTGGTGGGTGTGGGTTCGGGGGCGGAATTCGATATTGCCGCCTACCTGGTGTCGCGCTACTTTGGCCTGCGCGACTACGGTCGGCTGTTTGGCCTGCACCTGTGTGTGGTGACGCTGGGCTCCACCGTGGCTCCGTTTGTGTTTGCAGGCTTGCTGCGCAGTACGGGCGGATATGCGGCGATGCTGGTGGTGTGCGCCGCGTGCTGCGTGGTCGGGCCGCTGCTGCTGCTGACCCTGGGGCGCTATCCGGCCAAGAGTTGAACCGTTGGCTCCTGGAGCCAACGGTTTATCGGTTTAGCGGATGCGCGCCGTAACCTTGGCGTGCGGGCCGCTCACCTGGGCAGCCCAGGCCTCGGCAGCCTGGTCGAAGGCAAAGTCCACATAGTCGACGATGATCTTCTGCTCGCGGGCAATCACCAGCAGGCGCTCCCAGATGGCACGGCGGTCGGCAGGCGGGCGCTGGCCGGTGCCGATGGTGGACAGCGTGCGAAACAGCAGGTCGCCCATGTCCAGCTGGATCTGCCGACCGGCACCGGTGCCGATGGTCATGATGCGGGCACCCCAACGCGTGGCTTTCAGCGAGGTCAGCAGCGGCTGGCCGCACACCAGGTCCAGCACCACGTCAAAGCCGCCATTCGATGCGTCCTTGAGCGCGGCCACGTCGTCGCTGCCGCCCATGCGCACCACCTCGTCGGCAAT
>NZ_JBWMAX010000315.1:0-1087 GCF_056521385.1 Rhodoferax sp. RT5P35
AGGATAGCTTTGGTGATGGGCACGGTGCCCACGGGGCGGCGCTGCAAGGTCAGCTCGGCCACGCTGCGGTCCAGCCCCAGGATGGCGGCGTATTCCGTTGCCGCTGCAGCGCGGTCGGTGCCAAACCATTTGTCGATGGCCGTCACCTCCTCCACCGCAATGCGCAGGATGTCGGGATTCTTGTCGGAAAAGCTGCGAGAGCTGAAGTAGTAACCGCGGTTGTTGACCACGCCGGCGGCATCGGCCAGCAGGCGCGCGTCCAGCGTTTTTTGCGCTGCGGCGAAGAACGGGTCCCAGATCACCCAGGCATCCACCGCGCCCTGGGTGAAAGCGGCGCGGGCATCGGCGGGTGCCAGATGCACGTGCTGCACATCGTTATAGGCCAGGCCGTTTTTCTCCAGCAGCTTGGCTAGGAAGAACTGCACGTTCGAGCCCTTGTTGTAGGCCACTTTCTTGCCCTTCAGATCCGCAATCTTCTGGACTGCCGAGCCTTTGGGCAGGATCACGGCTTCGCTGCCGACCAGGGGCGCGGTGGCCGCTACATAGACCAGCGGCGCACCGGCGGCCTGGGCGAAGATGGGCGGGGCTTCGCCCACGTCGCCAAAGTCGATGGAGCCGACGTTGAGCGCTTCGAGCTGCACCGGCCCGGCGTTGAACTCGGTCCAGGTGACGCTCACGCCCAGCGGGGCCAGGCGCTTTTCCAGCGTGCCACGGGCCTTCAAAAAGCTCAGCACGCCTTTCTGGTTGCCGATGCGCAGCACGCGCGGCGATTGGGCGAAAGCATGGAAACCAGGTGCAGCCAGCGCGCTGGCGGCGAGCAGCGTACGGCGGGAAATCAGGGGCAAGTTCGTCATAGCAATGTCCTTGGGGTGGCGCGCAGGCAAGGCTTCGCCCTGCCGCGCTGCAGCCATATCAAAAAGTAGGGAAACCTGGGAGCGTTTAAACGCTACAGCGCACGCGCGAGAAATGGATGGGCGCGTTGGCCGCGTGCTTGCCCCAGTCCTTGGACACCGGCAGCAGACCGGCCGCACGGTGCAGGCGCTGCGCCAGGTCGTCGTCGAGCTGGTGGCCGTCGGGTGGCAGCAGA
>NZ_JBWMAX010000316.1:0-1085 GCF_056521385.1 Rhodoferax sp. RT5P35
GCCGGTCTCGACCCAGCCGAACAGCCCGGCGGGCTCGGAGGCGAAGCTGCAGCCTGCGGCCAGGGCCAGCTTGGTGCTGCGGGTGCGGGCCTGGTCGAGGCGGGCGCGTACGCCTTCGGAGTGGCGGCGCAGCTGGCCCTGGTCGATGCACCAGGCAAGGGCTTTCTCCAGCAGGGACGGGGTGGTCAGCGTGGCCAGCAGCTTGGTGTTGGTGAGGCGGTCCACCAGGGCGGTGGGCGCGGCCAGAAAGCCCACGCGCCAGCCGGGGGCCAGGATCTTGGAGAAACCGCTGGCGTACAGGGTGCGCTGCAGGCCGTCCAGTACACACAGGCGGGTGGCGTGTTCGGGAGCCAGGTGGCTGTAGGTGTCGTCTTCCACGATGTAGAAGTCGTGCGCGTTGGCCAGGGTCAGCACCCGGTGCGCGCTGCCCGGAGTGAGGCAAAAGCCGGTGGGGTTGTGCAGCACGCTCACGCTCACAAACAGCTTGGGGGCATGTTCCTCGCAATAACGGGCCATCACCTCCAGGTCCGGCCCGTCGGCATTGCGCGGCACCGGCAGGATGCGCATGCCCATGGCTTCCAGCCGGGCGAATTCCACCGCCCAGCCGGGCTCTTCCACCATCACGCAGTCCCCCGCGCGCAGCAGGGTGCGGCTGGCGATATCCAGCGCGTGGGTGGCCCCCACGGTGGTGATGATCTGCTCGGGCGCGGCGGGTACGTGCAGACCGAGCAGCTTTTTGGACAGGCTTTGGCGCAGGCCCAGGTCGCCCGCCGGGTCGCCGTAACGGCGCGAAAAGTCGGCCGTGCCTGCTGCCACCCGGCGCACGGCTGCGGGCATGAAGCTGTTGGCCAGCCAGTCGGGGGGCAGCACGCCCATGCCGGGCTGGGGGGTGTCGCTGTCGCCCTGGAACATGCCGCGCATCAGGGCGGTGGCATCGATGGGGCGGCGGGGCGGGTTTGCTATATTTTGTGTAGCTTCTCGTGCATACATATCGGGCGCAGAGGCCATTTCTCGCACATAAAACCCCCGGTTCTTGCGGGCCTCGACCAGGCCCAGCGCCAGCAGCCGGTCGTAGGCCGCCACCA
>NZ_JBWMAX010000317.1:0-1081 GCF_056521385.1 Rhodoferax sp. RT5P35
CAGGTGGGTGAAGCCGTCGGTCTTGAAGCGCTGCACCCGGCCCCCCTCGTGGTCCACGCAAATCAGCACGTCGGGGCGGGCCTTCTTGATGGCGCGGCACAGGGCGGTGAGCTGCGCCCGGTCTTGCCAGTTGCGGGCAAACAAAATCAGGCCGCCGACCAGCGGATGCTGCAGGCGCTGGCGGTCGGTTTTGGTCAGGCTGGTGCCCGCAATGTCGATGATGAGAGGTGCGTGTTGGGACATGGCAATACTTTATAAAAAACAAGGCTCCAGCGCTTATTCAATGGGCGGTAGCAGCTATCAACACTATAGCAAATGGGTTTTAAATAGGTTTCAGGCAGGCGGCTGCTCCACCACCACAAAACTGGCGGCGTAGTCGGTCTCGTCGGTTACCGTCACATGGGCGCTCAGATGGCGCTCCTCGAACCAGGTTTTCAGCACGCCGTGCAGCACGACCACCGGCTGGCCGCTGGGCAGGTTACCGATTTCGCACAGCCGCCAGGTCATGGGCATGCGCATCCCCATGCCGATGGCCTTGCTGAAGGACTCCTTGGCGCTGAAGCGGGTGGCCAGATAACGCACACCGCGCTCGACGTTGCGCTCGCTGCGCCTGCGCCACACCGCCAGCTCGGCATTGCTGAGCACTTTTTCCGCAAACCGGTCGCCGTGCCGCTCCAGGCTGGCGCGGATGCGGCGCACGTCGCAGATGTCGGTGCCGATGCCGTAGATCATGGTTGCGGGGTGTCGTCCGTGGTGTCGCCGGGCTCTACACCTTCAAACACATCGGCGATGGACATTTCCAACCCCACACTGGCCAGCACCAGGCTGGGCGCTGCCGTCATGTCGTGCAGTTCAAACAGACCCTGGGCATTGCGCCGGAACAGCTCCACGCTGCGCTCGACCGGGTCGATCAGCAAATACTCTTGCAGGGACGGGATGCGCCGGTAGGTGGCGAACTTCAGGCCCCGGTCAAACCCGGCGGTGGTGGACGACAAGACCTCCAGCACCAGTGTGGGCGCGCGGAAGATGCGGTCCGTGCGCAGGTCTTGCGCATCGCAGGTGACGAATACATCTGGGTAGA
>NZ_JBWMAX010000031.1:0-2471 GCF_056521385.1 Rhodoferax sp. RT5P35
GTAAGCGTCCGGCGAACCCATCTTGAACTGAGCCCTTTCCACTCGCAAGATCGTGTGCACGCAACAGATCGTGCACACCATGCTTAAAGATTCAGAGATTTCCAGAGATACAACCCGACGCACCCACCGGACTTACACGCCAGAGTTCAAGGCTCAACTGGTGGCGGCCTGCCAACAGCCCGGCGCCTCCATTGCGGCACTGGCGGGCCAGCAGGGAATGAACGCCAACGTGCTGCACCGCTGGCTCAAGGAGCACCAGCGCAGTGGCTGCCATCAACTGGCCAAGCCCTGTGTTGCCTCCATCACTGGGGCCCCATCCCCGGCTCCCGCTTTCATTGCATTGGCGTTGCCCCCGGTAACTCCTGTGCACAAGGAGCAGGAGATCAAGGTTGAGCTGCGCAAGGGGGCGCTATCCATGATGATGACATGGCCCCTGGGTGCAGCGGCAGACTTGGCGAACTGGACCGCTGCTCTTCTCAAGTGATCCGCACATGATCCGCATCGACGCGGCCTGGCTGGCCACCGCCCCGCTGGACATGCGAGCAGGCACCGACACCGCCTTAGCCCGGGTGATCACCGTCTTCGGCGCTGCCCACCCCCACCATGCGTACCTGTTCGCCAACAAACGCGCCAACCGCATCAAGGTGCTGGTACACGACGGCATCGGTATCTGGCTGGCCGCACGTAGATTGCACCAAGGCAAGTTCATATGGGCTTCAGCTTGTGAAGCCCACTGCAGCCTTGGGCCTGCCCAGCTCGATGCGCTGGTGCTGGGGTTGCCCTGGCAGCGCATGGGAGACGCGGGCATCATCACCGTGGTCTGATCGTTGTGGCCTGGTTCCTCTGAGCGCCAATTGGGAGATGCGCCAATAGCCGCTACTGCGCTTCGCTGGCACAGTAGACGCATGTTGATACAGCCGCAATACCTGGACGATCTGAGCGCAGAGCAGCTGCGCAAGATGACCACGCGTCTGTTCACCGAACTGCGCCACAGCCAGGCGCTCAACGCCAAACTCACGCACGAGAACGCGCTGCTCAAGCGCATGAAGTTCGCCGCCCAGTCCGAGCGCTTCAACCCCGCGCAGAAGAGCCTGCTCGAAGACGAGATCGAGGCCGACCTGGCAGCAGTTGCCGTTGAGATCGAACAGCTCCAGCCACCGGCTGCTGCGCCCGAAGCCAAACAACAGCCCAAACGCCAGCCGCTACCGGCCAACCTGCCCCGGCGGGAGATCCGCCATGAGCCAGCGTCCACCACTTGTCAATGTGGCTGCCAGATGCAACGCATCGGAGAAGACGTGGCCGAGAAGCTGGACTATGTGCCCGGCGTGTTCACGGTGGAGCGCCACGTTCGTGGCAAGTGGGCCTGCGCGAAGTGCGAAACCATCACCCAGGTTCCGGTCGACGCGCATGTGATCGACAAAGGTATCCCCACCACCGGCCTCCTGGCCCAGGTGCTGGTAGCCAAGTATGCCGACCACCTGCCGTTGTACCGCCAGGAAACTATCTTTGCACGCGCTGGCCTGGCTATCCCCCGCTCCACCCTGGCGCAGTGGGTGGGTAACTGTGGCGTGCGGCTGCAGCCGCTGGTGGATGCACTGAAAGCCGAGATGCTCACCCACCGCGTGCTGCACGCCGACGAGACACCAGTGCAAATGCTCAAACCCGGCAAGGGAGCGACGCACCGTGCCTACCTGTGGGCCTACGCGCCAGGGGTGTTTGAAGACATGAAAGCTGTGGTGTACGACTTCTGCGAATCCAGGGCCGGTGAACATGCCAGGCACTTCCTCTGCGACTGGCGGGGCAGCCTGGTGTGCGATGACTTCAGTGGCTACAAAGCCGGGTTTGTCAGTGGCATCACGGAAGCCGGCTGCCTGGCGCATGCCCGGCGCAAGTTCTTCGACCTGCATGCGGCCAACAAGAGTCAGATAGCCGGGTTCGCGCTGGAGCAATTGGGCAAGGTCTACGACATTGAGCGCGAGGCCAAGGAGCTAGCCCCCAATCAACGCCTGGCGCTGCGCCAGCAGCACACCAAGCCCGTGCTCGATACCCTGCACCAGTGGATGACATTGCAGAGGCAAAAGCTGCCGGACAGCTCAGCCACCGCCCGGGCACTGGATTACAGCCTGCGGCGCTGGGTGGCGCTCACGCGCTTCACAGATGACGGGCAGTTGCCCGTGGACAACAACTGGATCGAGAACCAGATCCGGCCAATTGCCATTGGCCGGAACAATTGGCTATTCGCTGGCAGCCTACGCGCGGGCCAGCGGGCGGCGGCGGTGATTAGTCTGGTGCAGTCAGCGCGGATGAATGGGCATGATCCCTACGCCTACCTGAAGGATGTGCTGACCCGGTTGCCAACGCACAGGGCCCGGGACATTGAACAACTGCTGCCGCATCGCTGGCAGCCCATCCCTCCTTGAAATCAACCATGGCTGTGGCCAGTGGTCAACATGGGATGGCCGGACGCTTAC
>NZ_JBWMAX010000318.1:0-1081 GCF_056521385.1 Rhodoferax sp. RT5P35
GGTTTCGGGGCGGCGCAACAGTGCGCCGAAGGACCAGGGCGTGGGGCCTGGACGCGTGTCTGGCGCGCTGGCGGCAGACGCTGGTAAGGAGGTGTGCGGGTTCATGGTGGGCTCGAAGTGGTCATGGGAGGGAGTCGGGGCGCAGCCCATGCAGGCTGTGCCCCGCGACAAATGGCTTAGCGGGCTCCGGCGGCGGCACCGGCTACGGTGGCATCCACGTTGGACGCATCCACGATGCCGGGGCCGGTCAGGATGGGTGCGGTCGGCACTTTCAGGCCGTACTGCACGTAGGCGTTGAGCATGGACACGGCTAGGTAGCCTTGCAGGTAGGGTTGCTGGTCGATGCAAAAGAGCTGGGTACCCGCCTTGATGCGTTGCAGGTTGGTAGGGTCGATGTCGAAGGTGCCCAGCTTCACCTTCTTGGTAAAGCCGCCCTGGCTGATGCCGTTGGCGGCGCTATTGGCATCGTTGGCCGCAATGGTGATCACGCCGTCTACGGTGGGATCCTTTTGCAGCGCAGCCTTGATGGCCTGGGCCACCGCCGTGGGGTTGCCAAAGGCCGAAGACGGCAGGGGCAACTGCACGCTCTTGCCGCCGCCCTTGGCCATGCCCTCGGCCACGCCTTTGCAGCGCGACTCCTGGTTGGTGGAGCCGGGCTGGGTGTTGATGCACAGCACGTGCTTGGCACCGTTGCGGGCGAAGTACTCGCCACCGCCCATGCCTGCCACGAACTCGTCGCTACCCACGTAATTCTGGGCTCCCAGGCGCTTGGCGGACTCCATGCCACCGGCGTTGTAGACGATCAGCGGTACCCCGGCGGCCACCACTTCCTTGAAGGCCGCGTCCATGGCTTCGGGCACCCAGTTGGGGCCGACGATGGCATCGGGCTTCTGGCTCAGGGCCGAGCGGATCAGCTTGGCTGCATCGGGGCCGAGGTTGTCGTAGGTCTGCGGGCCGAGCCAGGTGACAGTGCCGCCTGCGGCCTTGACCACCAGGGCCGCGTCGTCGGCACCCTTCTTGACCCGCGACCAGAACGGATCGTCGGCCTTGCCGCCGATCACGAAAATTTTGGGCCCTGCCG
>NZ_JBWMAX010000319.1:0-446 GCF_056521385.1 Rhodoferax sp. RT5P35
CCGTACTCCACCGGCGACGGCCACAAAGAGGCGCTGCGCATTGGCTCTTCCGCCTACAACCAGAACTGTGCGCGCTGCCACGGACTGGAGGCCATCTCCGGGGGCATCTCGCCCGACCTGCGCAAGATCGATGCGGACTGCATGGGCCTGGCCGATGCGGCCAAGAAGCAAGCCTGTTTCAAGGAGATGGACGACTTCTATGTCTCCACGGTTCGCCGGGGCCGCACCCGCGACGGGCGGGTCTACATGCCGCCGTTCGAGGGCATCCTGACGCAGGAAGCCATCTGGGCCATCAAGACCTATCTGGAAACCCGCCGCGAGCCCTGACACCGGCGCATCTGCAGATCGATAAAACAACCGGAGACACCCTTGACACATCTGCCCACGCTCGCACCCGGCCCTCTGCTGTCGCGAAGAAAAATGCTGTGTACCCTGCCCCTGCTGCT
>NZ_JBWMAX010000319.1:456-1080 GCF_056521385.1 Rhodoferax sp. RT5P35
GGGGCTGCGCCCCAGGCCTGGTCGCAGGAACCCACGGCCATGGAGAAAATCAGGGCCCGTGGCAGCTTGAAGGTCGCCCTCTACAAAGACAACGCGCCCTACTCCGACGGAGCCGCCTCGGGCATGTCCGGGCTGGACGTGGGCCTGGCCCAGGCCCTGGCCCGGCAGATGCAGCTCAACGCCGCGCTGCTGCCTTTCGACTCCGGCGAAAACATGAACGACGACCTGCGCAACATGGTCTGGCGCGGCCACTACCTGGGCTACGGCCCGGCCGATGTGATGCTGCATGTGCCGGTGGACAAACACTTCATGTCAGAGAACCGGCAGGCCTTCATCTTCGGACCCTATGCGCGCGAACACCTGGTGGTGCTGCACAACCCCCAGCGGCTGCCCCAGGTGTACAACCCGGAAGACCTGGTCGGCCAGAAGATCGCGGTGGAGCAGGGCAGTGGTGCCGCCAGCGCCCTGATGGGCTACAAGGGCGGCTTGCTGCGCAAGCAGGCATCGCTCTACAAGACCGGGCTGGTCGCGGCGCAGGCGGTGCTGGAGCAGGCGGCCAACATCCGGGAGATCGCCAAGCGCGGCAAAGACCCGCTGGGCGGCGCGCTGCGCCTGGGCATCATC
>NZ_JBWMAX010000320.1:0-1079 GCF_056521385.1 Rhodoferax sp. RT5P35
CGGGCAGGGGGCTGGCCAGGGTAGGCGCGTCATTGGTGTTGGCGACCGTGATGCCGAAGGTGTCGGTCGCGGTGCTGCCGTGGCCATCGTCGGCGATCACATTGATACTGACGGTGCCTACGTCGGCGTTGGCGGGCGTGCCGAAGAAGGTGCGCGTGCTGGCGTTGAACCCCAGCCAGGAAGGTAGGGCACCGCCGCCGGTCAATTGCGCGGTGTAGGTCAGCGTGTCAGTCGGGTCCGCGTCGACGAAAGTACCCGCCGTAAACTGGAAATTGAAGGCCGCATCTTCCGTGGCGTTCTGGTCAGCGATGGGCAGGGCGGTGGTCGGTGCCTCGTTGGCATTGGTGACGGTCACCGCCATCGCCTGGCTGGCGGTCAGCGCACCATCGCTGGCGCGGACCACGAGGTTGTAGATGTTGTTGGCATCGGCATCCTGCGGGCTCTCGTAGTCTGGCGCACCGACAAAACGCAGCGCGCCGGTGCTGCCGTCGATGCTGAACAGCGCCGCATCGGCGCCGCCGGTGATCGCATAGGTCAATGCGGGGCCGTCCATGTCGATCGCCGTGACGGTCAGCACGGCGGTACTGTTCTCGGCCACGTTCGCCGTAGCGGCGCTGGTGATTACGGGGGCTTCGTTCACGTCGGTCACAGTGACGGAGATGGCCTGGGTGTCGGCCAGGCCACCGTCGCTGGCCCGCACCACCACGTCGTAGACATTGTTGCCGCCAGCGTCCTGCGGAACCTCGACATCGGGCGCGACCAGGAAGCTCAGCACGCCGGTGCTGGCATTGATGCTGAAGCGCCCAGCGTCCGCGCCACCCGTGATCGCATAGCTCAGGGCCGGGCCGTCCAGGTCCGTGGCCGCCACCGTTGTCACGGCGCTGGTGTTCTCGGCCACGCTGACCGTGGCCGTCGCGGCCCCGCCATTGCTGGTGATCACTGGCGCGTTGTCGTTCACGTCGGTCACCGTGACGGCCATCGCCTGCGTGTCGGTCAAGCTGCCGTCGCTTACCTGCACCGTCACGTCGTAGACATTGTTCGCGCCTGCGTTCTGCGGGTTCTCGAAGTCCGGCGCGCTG
>NZ_JBWMAX010000321.1:0-1078 GCF_056521385.1 Rhodoferax sp. RT5P35
GGTAAGGATAAATTCCACGCGCGGGTTCTCCAGGTGCTGCGCGACAGCCGCGTATTTGGCACGCTGGACCAGGCGGTGTTGAACGAGCTGGCCGGTGTGCTGGAGCTGCAGGAAGTGCGCGGTGGCAGCCTGGTGCTGGAAGAGGGCGCGGCGGCCGACAGCATGTTCTTCGTGATTACCGGCCGCCTGCGGGCTTCGCGCCGCAACCGCGACGGCAGCGTCTTGTTGTACAACGAAATCCGACCCGGCGAGAGCGTGGGCGAGATGGGCATGATCCTGCGCCAGCCGCGCACCGCCGACGTGACCGCCGTGCGCGACTCCACCCTGGCCGTGCTGGACCGCAGCCACTTCGAGGCCATGCTGGTGCGCCATCCGCTGGCCTTCAACCGGGTGTTTTCCCAAGCTATTTTTGACCACCTGCGCCACACGACCCAGGTGGTGGATCGGCACCAGGCCCAGGCCTTTGTGGTGGTGCCGCTGCACGAGGGGGCGGGCTCTGCCGAGGTGGCGCGCGGCCTGGCCCAGGCCTTTGGGCGCATGGGCCGGGTGCACCACATCACCCCCTCGGCCGAGCTGGAGCGCGGCTCGCAAACCTCGGAAGGTGCGGGCAGTGCCGACCGTTTTGACGCGCTGGAAGATGCCTACGACTTTTTGGTCTACGAGGCCGATGCCACGCCCTCTTCGTGGACGCGGCGGGCCTTTCGCCAGGCCGACCAGGTGATCTTTGTGGCCAATGCCGGAGCCTCGCGCGAACGCGGCGCGCTGGAGCAGCAGCTCATCGACGAGCCTGGCTTCGGCATGAAGCGCCAGCACCTGGTGGTGCTGTACCCGGCGGCGACCGCCGCCCCCGAGGTGACCACCGTCTGGCGCGCCGGGCGGCAGATTGAACGCGTCTATCCCACGCGCAGCCAGCATGCGGGCGATTACGCCCGGCTGGCGCGCTACCTGACGGGCCGCGCCGTGGGCGTGGTGCTGGGCGGCGGCGGGGCGCGCGGTTTTGCCCATCTGGGCGTGCTGCGGGCCATGCAGGAGGCGAATATCCCGGTCGATCTGGTCGGCGGCAACAGCATGGGCGCGC
>NZ_JBWMAX010000322.1:0-1077 GCF_056521385.1 Rhodoferax sp. RT5P35
GCATTGTGGTGGACGTAGGCCCCGGTGTGACCACGCTCCAAAAGGGCGACCACGTCATCCCCCTGTACACCCCCGAATGCCGCCAGTGCAAGTTCTGCCTGAGCCGCAAGACCAACCTGTGCCAACTCATCCGCGGCACCCAGGGCAAAGGCCTGATGCCCGATGCCACCAGCCGCTTCAGCCTGGACGGCAAACCCATCTTCCACTACATGGGCACCTCCACCTTCAGCAACTACACCGTGGCCCCAGAAATCTCGCTGGCCAAGATCCGCAAGGACGCACCGTTTGACAAGGTTTGCTACATCGGCTGCGGTGTCACCACCGGCATTGGCGCCGTGCTGTTCACCGCCAAGGTCGAAGCCGGTGCCAACGTGGTCGTCTTCGGCCTGGGCGGTATCGGCCTGAACGTCATCCAGGGGGCCAAGATGGTGGGCGCCGACAAGATCATCGGGGTGGATATCAACCCCGAGCGCCAAGCCATGGCGCGCCAGTTCGGCATGACCCACTTCATCAACCCCAAGGAAGTGCCGAATGTTGTCGATGCCATCGTGCAACTCACCGACGGCGGGGCCGACTACAGCTTCGAGTGCATAGGCAACACCCAGGTGATGCGCCAGGCGCTGGAATGCACCCACAAGGGCTGGGGCCGCAGCATCATCATCGGCGTGGCCGAAGCCGGGGCAGAGATCAGCACCCGGCCGTTCCAGCTGGTCACAGGCCGCAAATGGGAAGGCTCGGCCTTTGGTGGGGCACGCGGGCGCACCGATGTGCCGAAGATTGTGGACTGGTACATGGAGGGCAAGATCAGCATCGACCCGCTGATCACCCACACCATGCCACTGGAAGATATCAACAAGGGGTTTGATTTGATGAAGAGTGGTGAATCGATTCGCGGTGTGGTGCTGTTCTGATGGCCAAGCTCACTACCCTCTCAGAGCACGCCTGCTTTGACGGCATCCAGACCTTCTACCAGCACGACTCTTCGGAGATCGGCCTGCCCATGCGTTTCGCGGTGTACATGCCGCCCGGTGCGACGGGCCCGGTGCCCGCCCTGCTCTACCTGGCAGGCCTGACCTG
>NZ_JBWMAX010000323.1:0-1077 GCF_056521385.1 Rhodoferax sp. RT5P35
CGAATGTGTGGTCAGCCCACACGACGCAGCGCGCGTGCCGGTGGAAGTGACCACGGCGGTGGACTACGAGGCCGAACTGGCCGTGGTGATTGGCAAGGGCGGCAAAAACATCACCCGCGCCGCCGCCATGGAACACGTGTTTGGCTACACCATCGTCAACGACGTGTCGGCCCGCGACGTGCAGGTGCGCCACCAGCAGTGGGACATGGGCAAGTCGTTCGACACCTTCTGCCCCATGGGCCCGTGGATCGTCACAGCCGACGTGCTGGACGGCCGCGAGACCCGCGTGCGCTGCTGGGTCAACGGCGAGCTGCGCCAGGACGGCCCCACGCAGAACATGATTTTTGACATCCCCACGCTGATCGAAACCATCTCGCGCGGCATCACCCTGTACCCCGGCGACGTGATCGCCACGGGCACCCCGGCGGGCGTGGGCATGGGCATGCAGCCCCCGCGCTACCTGGCGGCAGGCGACGTGGTGCGCATCGAAGTCGATGGCATCGGTGCCATCGAAAACCGTTTCGTCTGAGGTGGCCATGGCAAGCCAAACTATCCACGGCCTGGCCGTTGAAATCGAAGGCAGCGGCCCACCGCTGCTGTGCATCCACGGCCTGGGCGGCTCAAGCAATGTGTGGACCCCGCTGCTGGGCGCGCTGGCAGGCTTTCGCACCATTCGCCCCGACCTGCCGGGCAGCGCCCGCTCGGCCCTGCCGCCGGGCGCGCTGTCCATCCAGGGCTATGTGGATGCGCTCATAGGCCTGCTGGACGCGCTGGAGATTCCGGCGGCCCACGTTGCCGCGCATTCGCTGGGCACGGTGGTGGCGCAGCACCTGGCGGTGCAGCACCCGGGCCGCGTGCTGTCGCTGGCGCTGTTCGGCCCGCTGGTAGCTCCGCCCGAGGCCGGTCGCGCAGGCATCCACGCCCGGGCCCCGTTAGCCCGCAGTGGCCTGACCTGCATGCAGGAGCTTGCCGATGCCATCGCCAAGGGCGCGACCGGCGCAGAGACCAAGGCCCAGCAGCCCGCCGTGCTGGCCCTGGTGCGCGAGATCGTGATGCGCCAACCCGCCGAGGGGTATG
>NZ_JBWMAX010000324.1:0-1077 GCF_056521385.1 Rhodoferax sp. RT5P35
AGGCAGGGAAAGCGCTGGAAATCCGGCACCTCGAAGGTCATGGCCGCCATTTGGGAAAAATCAAGCCGCGCCGTGCCGCTCTCGATGCGCTCGGGCCAGGACAGGCCGTAGGCAATCGGCACCCGCATGTCGGGCGTGCCCAACTGGGCCATCACCGAGGCGTCGTGGAACTGCACCATGGAATGGATGATTTGCTGCGGATGGATCACCACCTCGATCTGCTCGGGGGCCACGCCAAACAGGTATTTGGCCTCGATCACTTCCAGCGCCTTGTTCATCATGGTGGCCGAATCCACCGAGATCTTGCGGCCCATGGCGAAGTTGGGGTGGGCGCAGGCCTGCTCGGGGGTCACGTCGCGCAGCGTGGCCGGGTCGCGGGTACGGAACGGGCCGCCCGACGAGGTCAGCATGATCTTCTCGATACGCCGGGGCCACACCGCCGGGTCTTCGGGCAGCGACTGGAATACCGCCGAATGCTCGCTGTCGATGGGTAACAGCAAGGCCCCGCCCTGCTTCACCGCCGCCAAAAACACCTCGCCACCCACCACCAACGCCTCTTTGTTGGCCAGCAGCAGGCGTTTGCCCGCACGGGCCGCGGCCAGGCACGGAGCCAGGCCCGCTGCGCCGACGATGGCCGCCATGACCGCATCGACCTCGGGATGCGACGCTACCATTTCAATAGCTTCTTGCGCCGATAGAACAAGCGTGGAAAGGCTATTTTGCTTAATTTTTTCGGCCAGCAGTTCGGCATGCTGCGGGCTGGCCATCACCGCGAAACGGGGCTTGAACTGCGCGCATTGCTGCAGCATCAGGTCTACCTGGGTGGCGGCGGTCAGGGCGAACACCGCAAACCGGTCCGGGTGGCGCGACACCACGTCCAGCGTGCTGGTGCCCACCGAGCCAGTGGATCCCAAAATCGTCAAATTCTGGTTCATGCTTGCAGCCTAGCCGACGATGGATACCAGCATCATGGCCAGCGGCAGGGTGGGCAACAGCGCATCCACCCGGTCCAGCACGCCACCGAGGCCGGGCAGCAGGCCGCTGCTGTCTTTGCCCCCGGCGCTGCGCTTGATCAGT
>NZ_JBWMAX010000325.1:0-1074 GCF_056521385.1 Rhodoferax sp. RT5P35
CTGCAGGCTGGTGTAGGCACCGCCCGAGGTGCCCACGCTCACCGTGGCGCTGGGCACGCCAAAGGTTTTGATGAAGTGGTCTTTGCCCATCAGCGTGGTTTCGCCCGCCACGGTGGCGTTGCAGCTGTTGGTGGGGTGGTTCAGGGTGTTGGTGAAGACGGCGTAGCCCTCGCCCAGGCGTGTGAGGTTGGTGCCGGTGTACGGGCTGACCCCCATGGCCGCGCCCTGGATGTACCAGCCACCCGCGCAACCCGTGCCGTGCACGGCGATGAGCTTGCGATTCCAGCCTTTGGGGGGCGTGGTGGGGCTGGGGGCCGCGTCTGCCGTGGGGTCGTGCAGCACGGCATTTTGGTAGATGCCCCGGTTCATGGTGCCGGTTTCCACCCGCACCACAAACGGCACGGCGACACCGGCGGTATTGGTGGCGGTGGCTACATCGCTGGGCAAGGCGGTGGTAACTGGCATGGGTTTCAGCGCACCGCCGCTGGTGGCGCGGTACAGGTACTGCACCTGGGTAGGGGCCGAGCACTGGGCATCGGTGGCCGCGCCCAGTTTGCTGCCGTCGGGCAGGGTAAAGCTGGCGGTTTGGCAGTTGTACGGGCTGGTTTGGGGGCCTGAGAGCATGGGGCCGGTCAGCGGGTAGTTGGTCAGCGCCAGCCGTGTTTCGGTGCCGCCAAAGCCCACCACCAAGGTGTTGCTGCCCAGCGCCAGACCCGGCACCACGCCCAGCAAGTGCCCGGTGCGCAGGGGGTCGACTTTGAACACGGCGCTCACATCGGTGCCATTGAGCTTGGCCCTCAACGGCCCGGTGTTGCCCGCCACGGCAATATCCACCAAGGCAGTGCCGCCGCTGACGCGCTCGGCTTGGGACGAGACCACCTCTACCGATGGACCCGGACCATCGCCTCCGCCGCCACAGGCCGCCAAGGCAGCGCCTGCCAGGCTGGCCAGTGAATACGACACTATTTTAAATTTTGTTAATTGCATACCGTCTCCGTGGATGTAAATGGGCTTCTGCGCGGCAAAAGATGCTGCTCAGGCGGGGCCCATCCCCATTTCAGCAAGCGGTATGCC
>NZ_JBWMAX010000326.1:0-1074 GCF_056521385.1 Rhodoferax sp. RT5P35
GACGGCGACGACATCGTCTACATCGCCCGCAACGGCCCCAGCCGCAGCATGAACACCGGCTACGTGCTGGGCGGGCGGGTGCAGGCCCAGGTCACGGCGGCGGGCTTGATGATGCTGGCCCAGCGCACGCCCGAGCAGCGCGAGCAGTGGCTGGCCCAGCGCAGCCTGCAGACCTACACCCCGCACACCATTACCCAGCCCGAGCAGTTGCGCACCGCCCTGGTCCACATCCGCGCACAGGACTGGGCCCTGTCCGAGCAGCAGCTGGAGCTGAACTACCGCGGCATCGCCGTGCCCCTGCGCGACCGCAATGGCGATGCCGTCGCCGCCCTCAGCGTCACCATGCCCATGGGCCATGAACCCACCGCCGATGCGGTGGCCCGCGTGCTGCCGGTGCTGCGGGAGACGGCGCAGGCGATGCGGAATTTGATTTGACCGGACCGACTCTGCTGGTTGGCGTGGGCAGGGGTGTTTGTTGCTAATTGTTACACTGCCGCCTCCGCAGCACCTTTGAGGACACCACCGTGTGGTTCAAGAATACGAAAATAGTGACCCGGCTGAGCGTGGGTTTTGGATTGATTTTGGCGTTGCTGGTCGTGGTGATGGGGGTGGCTGCCCTGCGCCTGGGCGAACTGGGCAACATCGACCACCGCATCGTGGACGAGGGCCTGGTAAAGAACTCTGCCGCGGCCACCATCAACGCCACCACCAAGGCCAACGCGCGCCGGACCATGGAGCTGTTTTTCCTCACCGACCCCGCCAAAGCCCAGCAGACCTACGCCTTCATCGATGCCAATAAAAAGGCCATCGCCGATGCGCTGCAGACGCTGAACACCCTGGAAACCTCGCCCGAGGGCCGGGCGCTGCTCGACAAAATCCAGCAAACCCGCACCGCCTACGTGGCATCGTTTGGCAAGGTGGACCAGTTGCTGCGCAGCGAAGACCGGGCCGAGGCCTCGGCCGTGCTGCTGGCCCAGACCCTGCCCGCCCTGGATGCCCTGCAAGACCAGGTGGTGGCCATGGTGGAGCTGCAAAAGCGGCAAATTGCCGAGGATGCCGCGCTGCTGGATGCGC
>NZ_JBWMAX010000327.1:0-1074 GCF_056521385.1 Rhodoferax sp. RT5P35
GTCAGGAGGCGCATTGCTACAAATGGGAGGCGGGCGGCGCTGCCGTGCTGGGCAGTGTGCAGCCCCAGCCGCTGGACCACGCCAGCGACGGCAGCCTGCCGCTGGAGCGCATTGCCGGGGCCATCAAACCGGATGACTTTCACCACGCCCGCACGCGTTTGCTGGCGCTGGAAAACACCCTCGGTGGCAAGGTGCTGCCGCAGGATTACGTGGAGGAGGCAGTGGCCCTGGCCCATGGCCGGGGTTTGCAGTGCCACCTGGATGGCGCGCGGTTTTTCAACGCCGTGGTGGCCTCGCAGCACGCGGGCGAGGGCCTGGCGCAGGCGGAACACCGGCTGGTGGCGGGATTTGACTCGGTCAGCATCTGCCTGAGCAAGGGGTTGGGTGCGCCGGTGGGCTCGGTGCTGCTGGGCGGCAAGGACTTCATCGCCCAGGCCCGCCGCTGGCGCAAGATGCTGGGCGGCGGCATGCGCCAGGCCGGGGTGCTGGCCGCTGCCGGTTTGTACGCGCTGGAACACCACGTGGCCCGGCTGGCCGACGACCATGCCAACGCCCGGCTGCTGGCGGCCTTGCTGGCCGATGTGCCGGGCCTGCAGGTGGAGGCGGGCCCCACCAACATGGTGTTTTTGCAGACCACCCCGGAGCGGGCCGAGGCCTTGTTGGCCCATTTACGCGGCCACCAGGTGCTGGCCACTGGGCTGTACAAGCTGCGCCTGGTGACCCATCTGGACGTGAGCGAGGCCGACGTGCGGCGCGTGGCCGAGGTGATTCGCAGTTTTTAATCCACTGGCGTGCGCGCCACCACCAGCCCGGTGACATGCACCGCCCCGGCCTGTTTCAGCACCTCCGCGGCGGCAAACAGCGACGCGCCGCTGGTCATCACGTCGTCCACCAGCACCACGCGGTGGCCGCGCAGGGCATCGGCCTGCAGCGGCTCCAGCGCGAACGCGCCCTGCACATTGCGCAGGCGCTCGGCGCGTTTCAGGGTGGGCTGGGGCGCGGTGTGGCGGGTGCGCAGCAGCAATTGCGCGCGGGTTTTCTGCGGGGACAGGTGGCGGGCCAGCTCCAGCGCCT
>NZ_JBWMAX010000032.1:0-2469 GCF_056521385.1 Rhodoferax sp. RT5P35
TCGAACGCCTTTGTAGTGGCCTGGCTGCCCGGCACCGAGGGCAAGGGCGTGGGCGACGTGCTCTTCCGCACCTACAACGGCAAGGTCAACTTCGACACCGTGGGTAAGCTGTCTTTCTCGTGGCCCAAGTCGGGCTGCCAGACCCCGCTGAACGTGGGTGATGCCGCCTACGACCCGCTGTTTGCCTACGGCTACGGCATGCGCTACGCCGACCAGAAAACTCTGGCCCCGGTGGACGAGACCGTGCCCACCCTGGGCTGCGGGCAAACCGCCGGTGGCGGCACTACCGACGTGGACCTGGAAATCTTCAACTCCACCGACAAGGCCCC
The DNA here is from genome assembly GCF_056521385.1 of Rhodoferax sp. RT5P35. NCBI lineage: Bacteria > Pseudomonadati > Pseudomonadota > Betaproteobacteria > Burkholderiales > Comamonadaceae > Rhodoferax > Rhodoferax sp. RT5P35. Next base: position 330 of record NZ_JBWMAX010000032.1, read on the forward strand.
GTTTGCACTGGGCATCGGCTCGCCCGAAAACTGGGGCGGCACCTTGCTGGGCTCGGACCTGAACGCCACCATCGCCCAGGCCACCATCAAGGCCGAAACCACCCAGGTCAACGTACAGCAAGACGGCAAAAAGCTCACCTGGACCGGCACCGGCCAGTTCTATGCGCAGCAGCCCGGCACCAGCGACCAGCAAAGCTACCTCAACTCGGACGCGGCGCTGGTGTTTGACACCATCGTGCACCAGCTGCCTGAAGGCCTGGTCAAGGTGCGCGTCGATTGCAGCTACCCCTGCATCGGCGAAGTGGATGGCACCACGCTGTTCAGCACCCTGGGGCTGAACACCAAGCGCACCGTGAAGTTGCCGCTGAGTTGCTTTGCCGCCAAGGGCACCGACTTCGCCACCATCAACACGCCGTTCCTGGTGTACACCGAGAAAGCCTTTACCGCCTCGTTTGCCAACATCCGCTGGGTGCCCGGTGCCGCCAAGGATGCCGACGCGGTGGCCTGCAGCACCCTGGTGCCGCCCGATGTCGCCCTGCCCACCCCCAAGCCCGGCCCCACCTACACCGTGTTCAACAACGGCGTGGTGTCCGATGGCTTCAAGGCCAACACCTATTCCACCAACAATGTGCATACCAGCTTCAGCGTGCTGCCCACGGGCGAGCTGGCGCTGAACTTTGCCGCCGACGGGGGCGATGGCCTGCTGTTCTTCAACGACAGCGCGCCCATCAACCTGGGTAACTTCACCGGCGGCAAGCTGCAGTTCGACATCAACGTAGGCAACTACGGCAGTAACACCGGTGGCCTGGTGGTGAAGATGGAAAGCGCGGGCACCAACTGCAACACCGGCGACGTGCTGTTTGGCCGTCCCACCGCCGGTGGCTGGCAGGCCGTGAGCATCGACATGGCCACCATCACCGCCGCCCAGTCTGCCTGCTTTGACCTGCGCCGCACCAGCGTGCCGTTTGCCATCTTTCCCAAATGGGGGGACCAGCAAGGCGTGCAGTTCCAGGTGCGCAACGTCCGATTCGTCCAATAAATTTCAACGGGAAAACACATGTTCAAAACCCAACTCCTCGCTGCCACCCTGCTCGCCTGCGGCTTGGCCACCTCGGCCCAGGCCTCGCTGATCACCTTCACCGGCGGCACGGTGACCCACAACGACGGCTCCACCGACGTCACCAACAACGCCATCAACTGGGACGATGTGCAAAGCTACGAAGAGGCGGGTTTCCGCTTCACCTTCATCGGCACCGACTCGGCTTTTTCCAGCAACGTGGGTGACTTCTACGCGGTCGGCAACGACGTGCTGCAGGGCCACTGGGCCACTGGCAACTTTGGCTACCTGACGCAGATCCGCCTGACCCGCGCCGACGGCGGGGCCTTCAGCCTGGGCGGCTTCGATATCGTCTCCAACACCGACACCGGTGGCGGCCCGGCATCGGGCAATGAGCAGGTCTTTCTGCACGCCTCGGCCGACGGCAGCAGCGACGACTTCATGCAGTTGCTGCCCAGCGAAGACTCCGACTTTCCATCCACCCCGTTCGTGCCGGGTAATCCGTTCAGCAATGTGCGGGCCATCTGGTTCGACGTGGCGGGTGCGTCCGACAGCTTCGCCATCGACAACCTGCAGGCCAACGCCGTCCCCGAGCCCGGCTCGCTGGCCTTGCTGGGCGTAGGGGCCTTCGGGCTGTGGGCCACACGGCGGCGGCAGAGCCGCTGAGGCGCATGGGCGGGCGGTAATATCTGGCCACGGAGGTATTTGACCCTCCGGCAACCTGAGTTACCCCCGCCATGTCCACCATCCACACCGTCGCCGCCCTGGCCGGTGTCTCCAGCGCCACCGTCTCCCGGGTCATGAACGACCCGCACAAAGTGCGCGAAGCCACCCGCCTGAAGGTGGAAGCCGCCATGCGCGAACTGGACTTTTCGCGCAACAGCTTTGCCGCCTCGCTGGCCTCCCGCCGCTCGGAATGCGTAGGGCTGGTGGTGCCGCATTTGTCCGGGGCGTTTTTTGCGCCGCTGGTCAATGAAGTCGAAGAAGCGGTCAGCGCCGTGGGCAGCCATCTTGTCGTCACCTGCGGCAAGAACAGCGTGGACGAGGTGGCCAACGGCCTGCAGTTTCTGCGGCAGCGGCGCT
>NZ_JBWMAX010000328.1:0-1073 GCF_056521385.1 Rhodoferax sp. RT5P35
GCACACCAGTTACGTTTGCTGGCAATTAAGTGCCTGATTTATGAGCCTTTACGCATGGGGCGGGCCTTACCATGCACCATCAGTTCCGCCTTAACGCCGTAAACGCTGGCGCAGAACCCATTGGTTTCAACCGCTCAGCACACCTGCCAGAGTGCCTTTAAAACCCCGATGGCGTGTGCCGACAGAAAGAAGTCCTCATGGGAATTCCCTGCCTCCACCGCCTCGGCGTAGCCGATTTTCCCCACCTGGTTTCGGCGCTGGAACCATGAGCGGCAGCTCCCCCCTTTTCGCCACCACGGACGACGGTGTTCGCCTGGCACTGCGCCGCATCGGCGCGCCGAATGGCCGCCCGGTGCTGCTGTCGCATGGCTCGTTTTCCAACCACGGCACCTGTATGGGGCTGGCCACGTACCTGGAGAGCATGGGCTGGACGGCCTGGGTGTTTGACTGGCGCGGTCGCGGAGGCAGCGCCAAACCAAGAACCGGTGCCAGCTTTGATGCCGTGGCCCGCTGGGATGTCCCGTGTGTGGTGGACGCGGTCCTGGCCTACAGTGGCCACGAGCGCCTGTTCTGGGTGGGCCATTCTGGCGGCGGGCTGGTGGCGGCCATGTGGTTGGCACGGCATCCCCGGTCCACACAGCAGAAGATTGCCGGCCTGGTCATGCTGGCCAGCCAGGCTACCGAGGCGGCACGGCATTGGCGGGCCCGTGCCGCACTGCGGCTGTTTGATGGCTATCTGCGCTGGCAGCACACCGCCCACGGCCCCCGCCTGCGCATGGGCCCGGAAAACGAAGATGCCGCCATGATGCGCCAATGGTGCCGTTGGAACCTGCGGCAAACCTTCCACGGGCAGGACGGTTTTGACTACCTGGCGGGGCTGTCGCATCTGACGCTGCCGGTGCTGGCCCTGGCGGGCAAGGGCGACCGGCATATCGCCCCCCCACTGGGCTGCCACAAGCTGATGCAGGCCTTTGGCAGCACCGACCGCAGCTTCGAGATCTGTGGCAAGGCCCAAGGCTACCTGGAGGACTACACGCACAACCGCCTGATTCTTTCGCGCAGTGCCCACAAGG
>NZ_JBWMAX010000329.1:0-1070 GCF_056521385.1 Rhodoferax sp. RT5P35
CGAAGACCTGGACCCCATCACCGCCATCCAGAGCTTTTACCTGCTGGTCGAAGCCGTGGCCCGCGCCCGCGGCCAGGACCCGGACAAGCCGCGCCATTTGTCCAAGGTGACGCGTACGCGCTGATCCCAGAGATCCGCAGAAATTTCTGCATTTTCACTATCGAATACATAGCTTCTTGTGCTTATAAGATAAGCGCTAGAGGCTATTTTGTTGTGCAGAATTTAAAGCGATTTCTATAGCATGCGCAGACTGCCCTCCCACTTTGTTGGTGGGGCATGCTGAAACAGGCGCATGGCGATACAATTTACAACTTGTATCTCAAATGGTGCCCGCCATGCCTATTTCCCTTCGTCTCCCTCCCGACACTGAAAACCAGATCGCTGAGTTCGGCGCGCGCCAGGGCCTGAGCAAATCGGCGGTGATCGTGCGCAGCATCCAGGAATTTTTGAGCAAACACGCCCAACCCTCCTCGCTTGACCTGTATGAGGCGGCGATGCGCGGCGTGCCACAAGACCCCAGCGCCGACGCAGTGCGCGAAGCCGCAGAGCAACGCCCCCACAAGCGCCAGGCCCGCGATGCCCTGCGCCAGAAACACGCCGAACGCTCCGCCCGTGCCCGCGGCGCACTCGGCCAGCCGCCCCATGAAACCGGCATAAAGCCGGTATGAACATCCTGGCCGACTCGGGCTATTTCATCGCGCTGTTCAGTCCCAAAGACCACCACCACGCGCGCTGCAAAGCCTTCTTTGCCAGCTACCTGGGCCAGACCACCACCACCTGGGCGGTATTCACCGAAGTCTGCGCCCTGCTGACCCACCACCAGCAAAAAGCCTTCTTCACCTGGGCCGCCCAAGCGCAGGCCCTGGGCCATCTGCGCATCGAATCTCCGCCCGCCGATGCCATCGCCGCCCTCTGGGAGATGGTGGACCGTTACGTAGACCTACCCATGGACTTCTGCGATGCCAGCCTGGTCTACCTGGCCGTCCACCTGAAAATCCACCGCATCGCCACCACCGATGTGCGCGACTTCTCGGTGTACCGGCTGCCGGGTACTCAGCGGTTTGTGCATG
>NZ_JBWMAX010000330.1:0-1068 GCF_056521385.1 Rhodoferax sp. RT5P35
CGCAGCAGCGCGGCCTGGTTCAGGGTGTAGTTGCTGTCGCCGTAGATGCCGCCTGCAGACACCAGGGCCGCCGTCGGGGTGGCGCTGACAGTGGGGTTGATATTCGGCGAGACGCAGCGGGATGGGAACCGGATCGGGTCATGGCTCGGGTCATTCGGGTTGGTGCCACAGTTTGTACTTGGGTATGCCCATGAAAAGCCCCTGCGCACAAACTCGGCCATGCCGCCGCTGTAGGTAAAGGCGGTGTCGTTCCAGTTGTCGTCTGCGCTGGCCATGAAGAGCTTGTGGTCGGCAGAACCCATGGGCAGGCGGATGGTGATGGGCGTGTTGAAGTGGATGCCGTGCGGGGTGAACGCATACACCGGCCCCAGGGGCGGGTAGCCTTCCAGCGCGGGCGGGGCTCCGGCGCTGCTGCGGGCTATGCCGATGGCCGTGTTGGCATCCAGCGCCCCGGGGGGAATGACGACCTGCGCCCCGTCTGGCCCGGTGACGGTGCCGCCCTCGGCACCGACAATTTGGGTGACTGCGCCGCTGGGGTCGGGCGCGCTGCTGGTCTCACCGCCACCACCACCGCAGGCCACCAGCAAGGCGCAGGCGGCCAGCAGTGCGGCCCAAAAATTCCAGAATCCGCGTGGGTGGTGGTGCGGGCGAGCCGGTGAAGGGTGGGACATGGCGATCTCCGTGGGTGGTACGTAGAGCCAAGGATAGGAATGCCGCACCTCTGTCAACAGTGCCAAAAGTCATGCCCGGGGGCCTGTTTCATCCTCTGTTTTGGGGATAGGCGAGGTCGGCCAAATTTTGTAAAAGCACCTCGGCGGATACCGGTTTGAACAGCACTGGCAGGCCCGAGTCGGCCACGCGCTGGAGCCGGTCGGGGGCGGTTTCGCCGGTCACCATCAGCAGTGGGAGTTGGGCGTCGAAGCGCTGGCGCAGGCGCAGCCCTACGGCCAGCCCATCCACCCCATCGGCCAGGCGGTAATCGCATACCAGCACCTGTACCGGCTGCAGCGCCAGCGCGGCCTGCGCCTGGGCTTCATTGCGCGCCACCCGCAGCGCCACGCCGTGGCT
>NZ_JBWMAX010000331.1:0-1068 GCF_056521385.1 Rhodoferax sp. RT5P35
TGGGGTGCCAAGGACATGGACGACTTCATGCAGATCGCAGAGAAGGTGCATCTGGACGGCGTGGTCGAAAAGATCCGCGTGCCCTTCCTGGTAACCCACGGCGAGAAAGACTCGCAAATTCCACTGAAGTGGGCACAGCGCACCTACGAGCAACTGGTCAACAGCCCCCAGCGGGAGCTGAAGGTCTTCACCGAACGCGAAGGCGGCGTGCAACACAGCAGCTTTGACAACAGCATCAATGCAGGCCACTACATCGCCGACTGGGTGGCAGAAACCCTGGGCGGGCGCACCGCTTGAATGCGCGGGCCAACCTGCAACCCATCAACCAAAGGATTTACAGATGAACATCATCGGACTCGATGCCCTGGTCTTCGGCGTGGACGACGTCGCAGCCTGCGTGCAATACCTGACGGACTATGGCCTCACGCCGGTGGGCGTAAGCACGCAGGGCGGCCGCTTTGAGGCACTGGACGGCACGGCGGTGGAGGTCCGCCCCAAGGACGACCCCGCATTGCCCCCCGCCATGGGAACCGCCAGCATGCTGCGCGAAACGGTGTACGGCGTGGCCGACGAAGCCACGCTCGATGCCATTGAAGCCGAGCTGGGCCGCGACCGCACCGTGTCGCGCCAAGGCGGCGTGCTGCGCGCCACCGACGACCTGGGCTTCGCGCTGGCGTTCCAGGTCACCGCGCGCAGGCCCTTGGCGCTGCCTGCGGAGCGGGTAAACGCACCGGGTGCCGAGCCCCTGCGCCCCGCCAACGTACTGGGCCTGCCGCCGGATATGGCGGCCCGGCCCAGGTCACTGTCGCACGTGGTGTACTTCGTGCCCGATGCAGCCCGGGCCGAGGCGTTTTACCAGCGCTTGGGGTTTGTCTGCACCGACCGGTTCACCGGCGTCGGCCCCTTTCTTCGCCCGGCGGGCACCCAGGACCACCACACCCTGTTCATGATCCAGACCCCGCCGTTCATGAAGGGCTGCGAACACTTCACCTTCCACATGGGCGGCCCCACCGAGGTACTGCTGGCCGGAACCCGCTTCGTCGAAAAGGGCTACCAGAGCGTTTGGGG
>NZ_JBWMAX010000332.1:0-1068 GCF_056521385.1 Rhodoferax sp. RT5P35
TTTCCTCTCTTTGATTTTTAGGCCGTTTTTCATATACCAAATCGGCCTCTCGTGCCCATTCAATCAGCACGAGATGCTCTTGTTTTTTACTATCAATAACGGAGCAAATGGTTTCGGCTGCACGGGCGTGAGTCCATGTGGGCAGCGGTGTTCCGCATTGAAGTCTGTTTGCCCATGGCGGACAAGAAGCAGCTGCATGGGGTTTTAGGCAGGCGTAAACGATGCCAGCTGGATCACCCCGGCCTCCGAGGTCTGGAAGCCACATTGCTGGTAGAACCCGCGCAGCGCAGGTTCAAAGTCCACGTGGACCCAGGCCAGGCCGGCGCTTTTTGCGGCGGCAATGCCGTGCAGCACGAGTTGGCGGCCTATGCCTTGCCTTCTGAAGGCTGGGGCCACGGTGGGGTCGAGTACAAAGGCGTGCGATTGGCCGTCCCAGGCGATGTTCACGAAGCCCACCAGCGCCTCGCCGCTGTAGGCGCAGATGCTGGTGAAGCCCGCCTGCAATACAGGCCGGAAAGAGCGGTCCTGGTGGCCGGGCCACGCCTGCGCAAACAGGGCGTTGAGCGCTGCGTCGCTGGCATCTGCGTCGCGCCGGTAGTTGATAGGAAGGGTGTCGCTGGCCATGGTGTACCCCGGTACTTGCAAATCCAGCGCCATGAACACGCTGTGCGGGTTCTCTTGGTAGCTGGCGAAAGGGCCGCAGAAGGCAAAGCCTACGCTGGCGTAGAGTTTTTGGGCGGGGTGGAAGGCGCTGGCGGTGCCGGTTTCCAGACTGATGCGGGTGTAGCCGCGGGCTTGGGCGACTTGCAGGATGTGCATCAGCAGAGCGCGCCCGGCACCGCGGCCGCGGTGGGCGGCGGGGGTGCGCATGGATTTGAGTTCGCCGTGGTGGGTATCGAGCTGCTTCAGTGCGCCGCAGCCCAGCAGCAGCGGGCCGTCCCAGGCGGTCCAGAACGTGATGTCGGGGGCGCGCAGCTTGTCAATATCCAACGCAAACACGCACTCTGGCGGCGACAGCTCGTACATGTTGTCCAGATGCTCTTGCAGCAAATCGTGGATTTGCGGGCG
>NZ_JBWMAX010000333.1:0-1068 GCF_056521385.1 Rhodoferax sp. RT5P35
CTGCTACCGCCCAATATATAAGCGCTAGCGGCTGTTTTTATTCGCAACTAGATGGCTGCCCCCTCAGCCCAGGCTGCCACCTCCGTTGACGTGCAAGACCTCGCCCGTCAGGTAGGGGTTGGTCAGCGCAAACAGGGCGGCATCGGCCAGGTCTGCCGGGCTGCCAATGCGGCGCGCGGGCAGGCTGCTGGCCAGGCTGGCAAAGAAGGCGCTGCGGCTGGCCTCGTCCATGAAGGCCCAGCCTTCGGTATCCACCACGCCGGGCGAAATGGCGTTGACGCGCACCGGGGCCAGCTCGACCGCCAACGCCCGCACCAGGCCTTCCACGCCTGCGTTCAGCGCTGACACCATCGCCGTGCCAGGCGCAGGGCGGTCGGCGGCCAGGCCAGAAAACAGCAGGATGGAGCCGCCCGGCTGTAACTGCGGCAGGCCAAACTGCACCAGGTGCACCGGCCCCCAGAACTTGCCTGCCAGCATGCGCTCAATTTTCTCGCGCGGCATGCTGGCCAGGGGGCTGTAGGTGAGGTCGGCAGCGGTAGACACAAAGTAGTCAAACGCGCCCAGCGCCTGGAAGCCAGCGGCTGCAGAGGCCGCATCGCCCAGGTCCATGGGGATGGTGGCCACACCACCGCCCAGGCGCTGGCGGGCATCGGCCAGCTTGGCCTGCGAGCGGCCCAGAATGGTGATGCGTGCGCCGCGCTCTAGCGCCAATGCGGCTATGGCAAAGCCGATGCCCGAGCTGCCACCGGTGATGAACACGCTGCGGCCTTCCAGGCTGGGGTAGTGTGCGGTTTTCATGCGGACATCCTCAATGCGAATCGCGGGGCACGGCATCGCCACGGCAGCCGACGAGGAAATCCATGTCGGCCCCCTGGTCGGCTTGCAACACGTGGCGGTGGTACAGGCGCACGTAGCCGGAGGCCGGCTCGGGCGGGGCCACCCAGGCCTGGCGGCGGCGGGCCAGTTCTGCGTCGCTCACGTGCAGGTGCAGGCCACGGCCCGCCACGTCCAGCTCGATCTCGTCGCCGTCTTGCACCAGGGCCAGCGGGCCACCGGCGGCGGCTTCGG
>NZ_JBWMAX010000334.1:0-1066 GCF_056521385.1 Rhodoferax sp. RT5P35
CCTCCCGCCCGAAGAGCTGGCGCTGACAGCTGCGCGCAATGCGCGGATCCTCCTTGACCACGGCTATACCAGCGCTTACTCGGCAGGTGCCTTGAGCAAGAAGCTTGAAATATTCCTGAACGAGCAAATCATTTCCGGGGGCATGCCAGGCCCACGCCTAATCCCGTCGTCGGTCGAGCGCGAACCGCCCAACGAGACCGACCTGGACCCTGGCCATGTGGCTGACCACCAGCGTGGCCCCGAGGGCATGCGCACCTTCGTCAAGGAATGCGCCGACATTGGCGCCAAGGCGGTGAAGTTCCTCATCTCCGGGGAAAGTGCCCTCAAGCCCGGCGCCTCGCAACAGCTGCTGTACAGCGAGGCAGAACTGATGGCCGCTGGCGAGCAGGCCCGTAAGTCCAATGTGTGGCTGACCGGCCATGCCCACGCCGCCGAAGCAGTGAAGCTCGGCGTGAAGGCGGGCTTTCGGGTGCTTTACCACTGCACCTATGCCGACGATGAGGCGCTGGCGATGCTGGCGGCCCACAAGGACACGATCTTCATTGCTCCGACGATCGGTATCGTGCAGGCCACCCTGGACGCCAACCCGCCGCCGCACTTCAACATGACCCACATGAAGGCGGACGCCGCCATCGTGCTGGAGCACCAGAAAGCGCTGGTGCCCAAGCTGCGCGCCCTGGGCGTCAAGCTGCTGCCCGGTGGCGACTACGGCTTTCCCTTCAACCCCAATGGCCGCAATGCCTGGGACCTGGAACTTTGGGTTCGCCACTTTGGCTACACGCCGGCCGAGGTCCTGCACGCGGCCACCGCGCTCGGCGGCGAGATCATGGGCATGGGCACTGAGCTGGGCCAGCTGCGCGAAGGCTACTTGGCCGACTTGCTGCTGGTGGATGGCGATCCCACGGTCGATGTACGGGTGTTGCAGGACAAGCGCAAGCTGACCGCCATCATGAAGGATGGTTGCTTCCACAAGGCGCTCGAGGTGGTTGCATGACGGCCATGCCGGCCTCCATGGCAGCCCGGCTGCGCGAGATGGGCAATGACCTGCCGGCGGTGGCTGCGCTCT
>NZ_JBWMAX010000335.1:0-1065 GCF_056521385.1 Rhodoferax sp. RT5P35
GCAGTCGGAATAAGCGCTAGAGCCCTATTTCTTATAAATTCAATGCGCTGCAGCCATGGCCGCGCCCTTGCGCCGCCCCAGCTTGCGCTCGCCCACCAGCAGCTGGATCAGCCCCATCGCCGCCGACATCAGCACGATCAGCACCGTGCAGTACGCCAGCGCCACGCCGTAGTCACCCTGCCCCACGCGGCCAATGATGTAGGTGGTGGCCAGCTCGTTTTCGGCGGTCACCAGAAACACCACCGCCGACACCGTGGTCATGGCCCGCACAAAGCTGTAGACCAGCGCGGCAATCAGCGCCGGTTTGAGCAGCGGCAGCACCACGTGGATGAGGGTTTGCAGGGTGGAAGCGCGCAGCATCAGCGAGGCTTCGTCCAGCGACTTGTCCAGCTGCTTGAAGGCCGCCGTACCCGCCCGCACACCCACCGGCAGGTTGCGGAACATGAAGCACAGCACGATCACCGCGCCGTATACTAGGAAGAGCATCTGGCGCCAGGCATCCTTGACCACAATGTTGGTCGCAGCCTCGATGCCCGCCGATCCTGCGGCGAGCAGGAACTGGACCTTGGCGGTATCGTTGACGCGGGCAAATGATTCAACATGGCTCACCACGCGACTCAGGGTCTCGGCCTTGTGATCCTGCAAATAGACGTAAACCGTCAGCAAGGCGCAGTTGGCGTTGTACAGACCGCGCGGCGCGCCCCCGGTCACGGAGTTAAGCATTTCCTGGTTTGGCAGAAACTCATACCACTTGGGATTGCCTTCGTTCAGGCCCGAGAGCATGCGCCGATTGAGCAGCGACAGCGTGTTAGTGGTTTCGACACCGTCGAGCTGACGCAGCTCCCACTCCAGCACGTCCACCTTGTTGAGTGTTTGGTAGTCGGCGCACTGCCCCTCAGGTGTCTTGACCATGATGGCCATTACATCGCTGGATGCGCCATAGGACGCATTGAGAAAGGCTGCGTCGCGGTTGTAGCGGCTGTCCGGGCGCAACTCGGGCGCGCCAGCGTCCAGGTCGCCGATCTTGAGCTGGGTGCTGACCGCGAAGCCGCCCAGGCCCAAGGC
>NZ_JBWMAX010000336.1:0-1063 GCF_056521385.1 Rhodoferax sp. RT5P35
AGCGCGTCCAGGGGCTTGAGGCGCAGCGCGGGCTCGGGGTGCGCCAGGATGGTGCCCTTGCTGCCCACCAGAAACGCGTAGCTGTGCGGCGTGGGCTGGATGGCCGCGACCACCCGCACCACCTGCTCCAGCGATACATCGGCCCCGATCACCGCGCTGACCTGGCCGCCCTTCTGGATCGGCTCGGCAAAGGTCACCACCAGTTTCTGGCTGGTGCTGTCCACATAGGGGGGCGTCAGCACCGGCCCGCCCGCCTGGGCCGCCTGGATGTACCAGGGCCGCGCGGTCGGGTCGTACCCGGCGGAGACGGTGCTTAAAGTGAGGTGCTGTTTATTCGCCTGGCCGATGAAAACGCCGCTGAAGTCACCGGCAATCTTGGCGCTGCGCAGAAAAGCCAGGGGCTCGGGGTGGGCCAGCGTGTCTTGCAACGAGGCCACCACCCGCTGCTTGGAACGCACCCAATCGCTGATACTGGCCACGCTGGTGTCGGCCAAGCGTGCCATTTCGGTATGCAGCGCATCCAGGGTGTTGTTGCGGGCGGTGACGTAGTTGGCGGCGGTGAGGGCCAGCATCGCGGTGGCCACGATGCCCGAGCAGATCAGCGTCAGCCCGGTACGAAGAGAAGACGGCATGGCCATAGAAGGGTTCTCCTAAGCTGCGGTGGGGGGACCGCACCGTGCAAAAGAGTTGGCCTGCGCACTTTACGGCAGGCCATTGTTCATTGCATTGTTACTAAATGCAACCCACCCCGCCGACTCCTATGCCGCTGCGCTGCCGCCGGTAAACACCGTCAGCACGCCGGTGTAGCCGTACAGGTTTTGCCGGGCGATTTCACCGGCGGCGAAGAAGCCCACCAGGGGCACGTCGCCCAGGGCGCGGCGCACGATTTGCAGCTCGGCGCTGGGGCCGCCAAAGTGGTTGCCACCGCGGCCGGTGCAGCTCACGTAGATGGCTCCGGCAATGCGCCGCGCCGGGTGCGGGGCGGATTCGGCCTCAGGGGCGGCGAGTGCGGTGGCCAGCTCGACCGACAGCTCTTCGGGCTCCAGCTCTTCACGGATTTCGG
>NZ_JBWMAX010000337.1:0-1063 GCF_056521385.1 Rhodoferax sp. RT5P35
GGCAAAGTCAAGGGCTTGCGCAGTGGGCATGCCCAGCTGGCGGCAGGCCACGAAGGCACCGCCAAAGCAGTCGCCCGCGCCGGTGGGGTCTACCTCGGCCACGGCCAGGGCGGGCACGGCGATGCGTTGCTGCCGGTCTACAAAGCTGGCACCGTCTGCCCCGCGCTTGATGACCAGCTCTTGCACCCCCAGGGCGAATAGCTCGGGGATGGCGGCTTCTTCGGTGTCGGCGTTGACCAGCAAAGTCACTTCATTGCCGCTGGGCAAAAAGATGTCGGTGCGGGCCAAAAAGTAGGCCAGGGCCTCGCGCATGGCGCTGGAGCGCAGAATTTCCTTGCGAATGTTGGGGTCGAACGAAACCGTGCCGCCCTGGCGCTTGACCAGGTCCACGGCCTTTTTCATGGCTGCCACGATGGACTCGGAAAACAGCGACGAGCCCATCACATGGAAGTGCGTGCACCCGGCCAAAGCCTGCGGCGTGACGTGTTCTACCCCCAGCCGGGCCGACGCGCTGTTAACGATGTTGAACACAAAGTCGCGGTTGCCGTCCTGCCGGTAGGTGACGAAGGCACTGCCGGTGGTGGCATTGGGCAAGAAGGCGATGCCGGACACGTCCACGCCGTCGGCACGCAGCCGCTGCGCATTCAGGTGGCCAAAGTCGTCTTCGCCCACGCACCCGACCATGCCCGCCGGGCACCCGAGCTTGCCGACCTGGTCGATGAAGATGGCCGGTGCACCGCTGGCGTACGGCCCCAGCAGCACACCCGGCTGGCGGAACGACTGGCCCCGGTCCTGGGCCATGATTTCCACCAGGATCTCGCCCATGGTGATGATTTTGGTCATGGCGGGCTCCTCAGCTCATCCAGTTGCCGCCGTCGACGTTGAGCGTCTGCGCCGTGATGTAGCGCGACTCATCGCCCGCAAAGAAGACGGCAGCGCCCTCCAGGTCCGATGGGTCGCCCATGCGCCCCAACGGCACCGCCAGCCCGACCTGGCGCTTCTCTTCGCCCAGCGCCAGCCCCTCGTACTGGGCAAACAACGCGTCGCCCTTGCCCCACATGGG
>NZ_JBWMAX010000033.1:0-2460 GCF_056521385.1 Rhodoferax sp. RT5P35
TGGAGGTCGGGGTTTATCTGGTCGAGCGCCTTGATATCGGACAGCTCAACAATCGCTGGTTTGACCAAGCGACCGCCACTGCCGAGCCGCCCCAAACGCGCAACCTTGTGCCCATTCCTGGACAGCTCTTCAAGGTAAGCCTCAAATGCTTTGACATCTGTCTTTGCCGACACCGGACCAATGTCGGTCGAGGGGTCTGAGGCGCTGTTGACGCTACGCTCATTGAGCATGGCCTGCAGCATGTTCACCATCTTGTCTGCCACTACGTCTTGCAGGCACAGCAGTTTGAGTGAGTTGACCCGTGCGCCAGCGCCATCAAAGGCACCCAAGACCGCGTCGAAAATGACCTGCTCCGAGAGAGCGGAACTGTCGACCAACATGGCGGCAAACCCGGCGCTTCGTGCGAACACAGGCCGCTCAGGTTGAGCGCGGCCGGCATTCTTTGTCACTTCTGCTGTGACCTCACGGGACGCACCAATCACCACCGCAGCAGTCTTCTCATGCGACACGATGGCGGCGCCAACGGTTGCGCCGGGCCCTGCGACCACTTGCATGGCGGCTTCGGGAACCCCGCCCTCGGTAAGAAGTTGCTTCAATGCCAAACCGACCGCTTCAGTTCCCGAGGCCGACTTGAGCACCACTGGGTTGCCTACGGCCAATGCAGCGCTGCACTGCGTCATGGACCATGCCAGCGGAGACGTTGCCGGAGCGATGACCGTGACGGCACCCATGGGCAGTCCCAGGCAACATTTTAGGTTTTCAGGCCATTTTTTAAGTGCCAAAATGGCCTCCCGTGCTTATTAGATAGGCACGAGGCGCTCCTGTTTTTTACTATTAAAAGAGAAGCAAACTGGTTCGACTGCGCGGGCGGTAGCCAATGGGGGTCGGATCCCAATTGCGCGCAGGCTGCTGGCGGGTCGAGCACCATGTGGCCCGCATTTGGGCTCCGACCCCTATTGGCGGATTGACGTTTTCTGGCTGCCCGCCAGCATCCCCGGCCGGGAGTTGCGCCCGGCGGCGCAGTCACTTGTTCTTTTGCGCAAAAGAAAAGTAACCAAAAGAAAGGCGCCCCAACTGTCTGCGCCCTCCGCTGGCGCTACGGGAACCTGCGGTGCGCGCTTTGGGCGGGGTCTGGCTAAACTCGCCTGCGGCTCAGACAGACGCCAGCCCTGATCCGCCCAAAGCTGTGCTCCTCGGCGCATACAGATGGGGACCCCGGGTGCGGGATCGGGGGCGCTGTGCGCCCCATCGCGCCTAGGGCGCGAGCCCCTGTCTTGCCCCTTCCCCCTCCGGGGGAAGGTTGGGATGGGGGCTGGAGCCCAGGCCGTCTTCCCTATCAGATATAGGGGTCAAATCGGCCTCTACCGCCCATTCCACTGGCGCAAGCAGCTATAGAAAAAGGAGCAATTAAGCTGCCACCCGTACCTGGCTGCGTGCCGCCTCGGTGTGCCGTACTGGCGACAAACCGAACAGGCGGCCGTATTCGCGGGTGAACTGGGGCACGCTCTCGTAGCCCACAGCGAAGGCGGCGCTGCTGGCGCTGATGCCTTCGGACAGCATCAGCCGCTGCGCTTCGATCAGGCGCAACTGTTTCTGGAACTGCAGCGGCGAGAGCGAGGTGAGACTGCGGAAATGCTGGTGGAAGGACGACGGGCTCATGCCTGCCACCGCCGCCAGCCGCTCCACCGGCAGGGTTTGGGCAAACTCGGCCCGCAGCACGGCCACGGCTTTGGCGACACGGGGCGCGTGGCCATCGGGCCAGCCCAGGCGGCGGATGGCCGCGCCGTGCCGCCCGGCCAGCAGCCAGTAGTGCAGCTCGCGCACGCCTTGCGCCTGTAAAATCGGCAGGGCTGCCGGACGGTCCAGCAGGAGCACCAGCCGCAGGGCGGCGTCGGCCACCTCGGCCTCGGTGGCATCCACCCGCACCGGGGCGTAGCTGCCTTCGGGCCTCGGGTCCATCTGCGCGGCCAGGTCGGCCACCACGGCCAGGTCCAGCGGCAGCACCAGCGACAAATAGGGCGCGGCGGCGCTGGCGCGGGTGATCTGGTTGACGGTGGGCACATCGGCGGTGATCAGCAGCGAGTCGCCTGCGCTGAACGCAAACGCCTGTATGCCCGTGGTCACCAGCTTGCTGCCCTGCACCACCAGGCACACCATGGGCTGCGCCACCGCGTGCATCAGCCCGCTGGGCTCGGTGGCGCGGGCGACGGCCAGGCCGGGGATGGGCGTGGGGGTCAGGCCGGTGGCATGGGGGTGGGCCTCGGCGTAACGGCCCACGGCGTGCAGGAGTGTGGTCATGGCCCAAGCGTATCCGGTTGCCGTCGCGTGCGGATGGGTTTTGGAGGATCAGGCAAGGAACGCCGCGCAACAGGCAACTGCGTGCAGCCCCCGCGCCAGACACTGAAACCCTCACACAACCGGAGCTTTCGAATGCAAAAAATCACCCTCATCACCGGAGCC
>NZ_JBWMAX010000338.1:0-1061 GCF_056521385.1 Rhodoferax sp. RT5P35
CTGGGCTCTGCGCCCGCGCCTGCCGCGCCCGCCATCACTGTGGTGCCCGCCCACGCCACGCCCTCGCTGCGCCACCCGGACGGTGCCTGCGAGCTGCGCATCCTGGGCCCCATCGACCTGGCAGGCCAGTTCGAGTGGTACGCGCTGGCGATCCAGCCCGGCGGCGCGCTGGAGTCGCAGCCGCACGAGGCCGGTACGCGCGAACACCTGACGCTGCTGACCGGCGCGCTGGACGTGGTGTCGGGCGAAGCTGTGCAGCACCTGGCCCCCGGTGAAACCGCCCGCTACGCCGCCGACCGGCCCCACGCCATCCGCAACCCGGGCACGGTGGAGGCGACCGCCTGGCTGGTGGTGGTGCATGCCGGTTGAGCGTGGGTCACAATTAAATTTGGTACCGGTTCCATGCTGCAACAAATTGCAACCGTAATTACTCCATAATTTCTTGACACGGATTGTTTGAGGGAAAACACATGCAGGGCTTGCGGTTCGGATCAGATCTCCCACGCGGCCTGGGTACCCGGCGGGTATGCCGCGCCTGACAGCGGCCCCTCAAACACCCGGTAACAGCCTGTTCGGGCTGAGCCATTTCATGGGCCGGTACCCCCGGACGGTAGGCACCCTCTGCGGTTACGCGGCGGGTTTGGTGATGGCGCTGGCCGTGCTGCTGGCAGCCTTGCAGCTGCGGTTACAAGCCGTCGACAGCGGCCATGCGCAGGTGATTGCCAGCATGCAGGAGTTGCAGGCCGACATCGGCCACCTGCTGGACGAGCTCAACACCTCCTTTGCCCCGGTGTGCACGCCGGACAACCTGAACCGGCTGCGCAGCCTGATGTTCACCCACCGCTATGCGCGCGACATCGGCCTGCTGAACCCGCAGCGCCAGCTGTTCTGCACCACCAACATCGGCCTGTTGGACACCCCCAGCGCCGCTGCCCAAGGCGGTATCGAGGGCTCCATTGGCCACTATTACCTCAACTCCCGCCTGCCCTTGTCGCAAGGCACGGTGCGCGCCGCGCTGGTGGAGCGAGGGCGCTTCCAGGTGGCGATGCAGCCCAACGCCA
>NZ_JBWMAX010000339.1:0-1060 GCF_056521385.1 Rhodoferax sp. RT5P35
TGCCAAAGCCAGCAAGGTGACGGTCAAGGGCGACACTTACAACGGTGGCATCGCGCAACTGCGAAGCCAGGTCCAGACCGGCAACGTCTCGTGGGATGTGATCGACCTGCAACTGTCTGACGTCATCCGTGCATGCGATGAGGGGCTGCTCGAAAAGATCAATCCCGCTACCGACATCGTGCCCTCCAAAGACGGCAAAGTGGCCGATGACTTCCTGCCACAGACGCTCAACGAGTGCATGGTAGGTAACGTCCAGTGGTCTGCGATCCTGGTCTACAACACAAGCAACACCGGCGCCACTGCCCCGACAAAAGTCGCCGACTTTTTCGACCTGAAGAAATACCCCGGTAAACGCGGTTTGTCCAAGTCGCCTGAAGGTGCGCTTGAGTGGGCTCTGATGGCGGACGGCGTACCTGCTGATCAGGTCTACAAGACACTCGCCACGGCTGCTGGTGTGGATCGTGCGTTCAAGAAGCTGGACACCATCAAATCCTCGATCGTCTGGTGGGAGGCGGGATCACAACCCCCCCAGTTGCTGGCTGACGGCGAAGTGGTGATGAGCAGCGCCTACAACGGCCGTATCTACAGCGCCATTGCGACCGACAAAAAGCCGTTCGCATTCATTTGGGAGGGAGCGCTCAACAACTCCGAGGGCTACAGCATCGTCAAGGGCACAAAGAACCTCAAGGAAGCGAAAGCGTTCGTGAAGTACGCCACCCAGCCAGAGCAGCTTGCCGCTCTCACCAACCTGACCGCCTACGGTCCAGCTCGCATGTCTGCCGTGGCGTTCATTGATAAAAAGGTTCTGCCATATCTGCCCACTGCACCGAAGAACCTGCCCGGCTCGCTGAACGTGGATCCCGCCTTCTGGGCTGACCATGCCGACGACCTGAAGCAGAAGTTTTCTGCCTGGCTCAACCGCAAGTAATGGTCCCTGAGAGGGGGCGTGAGAGCGGTTTCCGCACCAACATCGAAAGATTGCCACATCCATGTCTGCCGCCTCCGTTCATCAAAGTGCTCCTGACCCACTGGAAAGCGGTCCTTCGGCCCTGAAGGCCAG
>NZ_JBWMAX010000340.1:0-1057 GCF_056521385.1 Rhodoferax sp. RT5P35
ACCAGATGCCGCTCTGCCAGACTGAGGTCCTTGACCAGCGTGACGGCTGAAAAGCGGGCACCGATCTTGGACAACACCGCCTGCGCCTGCGCGTTCATGGCCGCCCAGTCAATGACGGGGCCGCGCTGCAGATAGCGCCCGACAAAGATATTCTCGGCCACGCTGAGTTCCTCAAACATCACGGTTTCCTGATGCACCGCCAGAATGCCGGCCGCCTGCGAGGCTTGCGCACTGGCAAATTTTTGCACCACACCGTTCAGAGTGATGGTGCCTTCATCCAGCGGCACCACACCGGTGAGCAGCTTGACCAGGGTGGACTTGCCGGCACCGTTCTCGCCGACCAGGGCCAGCACTTCACCGGCACGCAAATCCAGATCCACGCCGCGCAGGGCATGGGTCGCGCCATAGCGCTTGTGGATGCCGCGCAGGCTCAGCAATACATCAGACATGAAGACCATCCAAATTTCAAAAAAAGGGCAACCCCAACCTGGCAGGGTTGCCCGACCTGAATCTCCCGTTTCAGAGATCCAGCAGGAGGCCCGCTAGCTTAGAAGAACTTGGCGAACTTCTCAACATTGGAAGCATCGTAGGTGAACGGCTCGGACATGGCGGCTTCGTTGTTTTCATCCAGGGTGCCCGTGCCCACGCGGCCCAGCTGGATTTTTTCGCCCGGCTTGCCGGTGGCCTTGCCGCTGATGAACTGGCTGGCAGCCATCACCGAGGCGTAGCCCAGGTCAATCGGGTTCCACAGCGCGAACGACTTGGACGCGCCGCTGTTCACGTGGCCCAGCATTTCGGACGGCAGCGCCAGCCCGGTCACAAACACCTTGCCGACCAGCTTCTCGTCTGTCACGGCCTTGGCGGCAGCGGGTGCGCCGACCGAGGTGGGGGCGATGATGACCTTCAGGTTGGGGTAGCCCTTGAAAAGGCCTTGGGCTTCGCGGTAGCTCTTGTCGGTCTGGTCGTCGCCGTACACGGTGCTGACCAGTTTCAAGCCGCTGTTTTCCGGCTTGGCCAGCACTTTCTTCATTTCCTCGATCCAGACGTTCTGGTTGGT
>NZ_JBWMAX010000341.1:0-1053 GCF_056521385.1 Rhodoferax sp. RT5P35
CGGGGCCGGCGAGGGTGAGGCCGAAGGACCCCATGCCGTCGTGGTGGTCGCCTGCGCGGTTGTCGAAGTCGGTGTCGGTGCCGTCGTTTTTATAGGCGGGGGTGGCCGCGCTCAGCGGGTCGCCCAGCGCATAGATCACGCTGGCGGTGTAGCCCGCAGGCACGGTGGCCATGTCGGCCAGGCTCTTGTCCACGGCGGTGAAGCCCAGTTTGTACTCACCGGCCACGGGTTCGCCATCGCCGCCACCACCGCAGGCGGTCAGCGCAAAGCTGCCCATCACGGCAGCGCCCGCCGTGCCCACGCCCATGCGCAGCAGGCCACGGCGGCTCAGGCGGGTGTCGATCAGGCTGGAGATGCTGGGGTTGTTGCTGGTGTTGCTGTCTTCAGAGTGGCTATCGGCGGTCATCGTGGAGGCTTTCTGTGGGGGTTATCGGTTATCGGAAAACCCCTGATGCTAGAAAGCCTGTGTGACAGTGCTGTGGCAAACCCCGGTGGGCCAGCAGCTATTTTTATGATAGCTGCTCTCGCCCATGGAATAAGCGCTGGAGGCCTTTTTAATCCTCAACACCTCCAACACGTACTACTTACCAGCTCGGTCCCCGGCGGATGGCGCTGATCTTGCCTTCGAGCTTTTTCACACTGTCGGCCCCGGTGGCTTTGCCCGACAGCACCTCGTGGGTGGCGTTCCAGAACGCGGCGGACACTTCGTTGTATTTCATGCCGGTCACGGTGGCCGGGCGCGGCACGGCGACCTTCAGCGTCTCGAACAAATCACCATAGAACGGGTTGGCGGCCAGGATGTCTTTGTCCTGGTACAGCGCGGGGATGGTGGGGTTGGAGGCCAGGCTGATGGAGCGCTCTTTTTGCACCGCCTGGCTGGTCATGTACAGCACCAGGTCGGCGGCTTCCTTGGGGTGTTTGGAGTATTTGCTGACCGCCATTTGCCAGCCGCCCAGTGCGGCCGCGCCGGTGCTGTTGGCACCGTCGCCCTTGGGCATGCCCACCATCACGCCCACCTTGCCTTTGATGCTGCTGTCGGCCCCGTTGACCAGC
>NZ_JBWMAX010000342.1:0-1053 GCF_056521385.1 Rhodoferax sp. RT5P35
CATTCGGTGCGCGCACCAGGGCCACGGCAACCGCCGCCTCGCGTGCGTCCAGCCCATGGGCGGCCTTGCCGAACAGGGTGCGGCTGAGTGCGTCTATGCCCACCAGCTCGCCCCGGAAAGGCACCAGGTTCAGGTAGGCCTCCAGAATCTGGTCCTTGCGCCAGCCGCCTTCCAGCGCGTTGGCCGACACGGTCTGGCCGATCTTTTGCACCACGCTGCGCCCGCCCGCGCTGGGCTTCAAGTCGGTATCCAGCAGCCCGGCCAGTTGCATGGTGATGGTGGACGCGCCCCGGGTTTTGCGGTTCCACAGGTTGGCCCAGGCGGCGGCAGACACAGCCTGCCAGTCCACCCCGCTGTGTGCATAAAAGCGCTTGTCTTCGCTCAGCACCAGCGCCGTACGCAAGGCGGGCGACACGTCGGCCAGCCCCACCCACTGGCCGCGCCGCACGCTGGTGTCGGTGCGCAGGCGTTGCAGCAGCTCGCCATGGCGGTCCAGCACCAAAGTGTCAGACGGGCGGTAGTTGCTTTTTATAGTGTAAAAAGTGGGCGTAGCGCTTATTCCATCGGCGCAAGCAGCTACTAAAAACGCAGCAAATACCCGGTGGATGCGCATTGCCTGAGGGAGAAGCGCTTCAGTCTGCCGCGTGCAGCTCTTGCACCACGGCGGCCACCGAGGCGGTGTCGGGCAGGTGCGACAAGGCCCCCACCAGCTCGTCGCGCACCTGGGCGATGTGGGCCTCGAAACGGGTCGCGTCCACGCCCAGCGCGCTTGCGATGGCCTGCACGTGGCTGCGCTCGGCGGCACTCAGGCTGCCGTCGGCATAGGCGGTCATCAGGCACATCAGCACCACGGTGTCGGCAAATTCGGCATCGCTTGGCAGCAGGCTGCGGGCATCGAAGGCGCTGGAATCCATGGCCAGGGCGGTGGCCGTAGTCGGCATGTCGGCGCTGCGCGAACTCTCGTAGAACTGGCCGATCAGGGCCGCCTCTGCGGGGTGGATGCCGTCTACCAGCGCCACCGAGAGCATGGCCTGGGTAAGCTGGGCGACTTGG
>NZ_JBWMAX010000343.1:0-1051 GCF_056521385.1 Rhodoferax sp. RT5P35
TGCGTGGCGATGCGGTGAGCATCCGCGACACCTGGAACATGGCGGGCCTGTCGGCCTCTGGCAGCAACACCGTGGTGGCCGACCAGGCGCTGGTGCCTAAGGAACTGGTACTGCGTTTCTCGCAAATGCGCCGGGGCAGCGCCAGTGCGTCGTCGGCAAACCTGGAGCCGCGCGACCGCTGGCCGATGGAGCCCTTGTTTCCCCTGGGTGTGCTGTCGCCCATGCTGGGCGCGGCCACGGCCCTGCTGGATGCCGTGCGTGCGGGTTTGTCGGCCCGCCCGGTGATCGGCTGGAAATACCCGGTGCAGGCGGATTCGCAGGCTTTTGTGGGCCAACTGGGCGAGGCGGCGCTGGAGATCGATTCGGCCTGGCTGCATGTACGCCGTGCGGTGGCGCAGATCGACGAAACCGCCCAAACCCGTTTGCTGACCGGCTTTGAGAAGGCCCGCATCCAGGCCGATTGCGGCTATGCCATGCGCCAGTTACGGCGTGCGGGCGAACGCCTGATGGATGTCGCCGGGCCGGGCGCTTTTGCCGCCAGCAGCCCCTTGCAGCGGCATTGGCGCGACCTGAGCCTGGGTTCGCGGCACACGGCGCTGAACACCATTTTGTCCAACGAACTCTATGGCCGCGCCCTGGTGGGGCAGGACTCCAACCTGAACCTGTTGGCGCGCATAGACGCCGCCTGATTGCCATGTCCACATCACTCTCAACTTCTACCGATGCAGCAGCGCAGCCGCCTGTGGATGCCTCCGCCGACTTCCGCTCCCGCGTGGGTGCCGAAAAGCGGGGCCGCATGCGCGAGCGCCTGCTGGCCGCCACCTTCGATGCCTACGCCGGTAGCGCCCCCGGCACCCGCCCGGTGATCGACGACGTGGTCCGCGTGGCCGGTGTGTCGCGTGGCACCTTCTACAAATACTTCGAGTCGCTGGATGAAATCCTGCCCGAACTGGGCCAGCGTATGGCCGAGGAAATGGTCGCCACTTACAGCCAATTGTTCGGCAGTGTGGCCGATGTAGCGGTCCGTGCCGCCGGTGGCCCTTTGCTCACG
>NZ_JBWMAX010000344.1:0-1050 GCF_056521385.1 Rhodoferax sp. RT5P35
GGGCAAAGCTGGCCACCACCTGGGCGATGCGGCGCAGCGCGTCGTCGCCTGCCGGGGGGCCGTACAGGCCGTTGTACTGCTTGCAGAAGTCCACGTCGATCATCGACAGCCCGATGGCTTCTTTGCGCCGCGCCGCCAGTTGGCAGACCACTTGCAGCGATTCGTCGAACGAGCGGCGGTTGGCGATGCCGGTCAGGCCGTCGCGGCTGGCCAGGCGTTCCAGCTCCTTGCGCTGGGCAATCAGGCGCAGGTGGTTGCGGATGCGGATGCGGGCAATCGCCGGGCGTATGGGTTTGACCACGTAGTCCACCGCGCCCAGCAGCAGGCCCTGCTCTTCGCTGCGCGCGTCGTTGAGGCCGCTGATGAAGATCACTGCCACATGGGCGGTGCGGGGGTTGGCGTGCAGGGCTTGCAGCACTTCGTAGCCGTCCATGCCGGGCATGGCGATGTCGAGCAGGAGCAGGCAAATTTCGGGTTCTTCGCGCACCCGTTGCAGGGCCGACGGCCCGTCTTTGGCCAGCAGCACGCGGCATTCGCCATGCAGCAGGTCGGCCAGCACGGTGCGGCTGGTGCGGTCGTCATCGACGATCAGCACGGTGGGCAGGGACAGCATATCCATCACGTCAGGCCGCTCCATGCTTGTCTGCCAGGGCCTCGGCCAGCGACTCCAGGGAGCCACTGGCGGCAGACAGGTTCAGGTCTTCAAACTGGATCAGCGCGGCATCGGCCAGCCGCGCCAGCGCGGTGTGGGCCAGCCCGGAGCGGATGCCTAGCAACAGCTCTGCAGCCGCGTAGTTGCCCTGCGCCACCATGGGCTGGGCCTGGCCGATACGCACCAGCAAGGTCGCCACGTCCACGCTGTCGCTGGTGGCATCTGCTCCGTAGCCGCTGTCGTCCAGCAGGGCCATGGCGCTGTCGACCACGGTGTCCAGGTGGCGGCAGAACACCGCCACGCTTTCGGCCAGCATCTCGGCGGCGGCGTGTGGTGCCAGTTGCTCCAGGCGCACGGCAGCATCGGCCAGCGCATCGGCCCCCAGGTAACGGGCAGTG
>NZ_JBWMAX010000345.1:0-1049 GCF_056521385.1 Rhodoferax sp. RT5P35
GGTGCTGCGCTACGGCAACACGCGGGATCTGGTGCTGGGTCTGGAGGTCGTGCTGGCGGACGGCCAGGTGCTGAACCTGCTGCGCGCGCTGCGCAAGGACAACACGGGTTATGACCTCAAGCACCTGTTCATCGGGTCCGAGGGCACGCTGGGCATCGTGACGGCGGCCGTACTCAAGCTCTTTCCGGCGTCGCATGCGAGTGCCGTGGCGTTTGCCGGTTTTCAAACCCCGAAGCAGGCGCTGGCCTTGCTGGGCCTGATGCGCGGCGCGTTGGGCGACCGGTTTACCGCTTTTGAGTTGATGAGCGAAGCCAGTGTGGCCATGGTGCGCCAGTATTTTCCGGACACGCCAGCCCTGTTTGCCGAGACGCACCCCTGGCAGGTGCTGATGGAAGCAACCGACCCTGGTGCAGGCGAGGGCGCACAAGCCGCCCTGGAGGCCAGCTTTCAGGCCGCGCTGGCGCAGGCGCTGGAAAGCGGGGTGATTGACGATGTGCTCATCGCCACTTCCGTGGCGCAGGCCGAAGCACTCTGGGCCGTGCGCGAAAACATCAGTGAAGCCCAGCAGCATGACGGCCAGAACATCAAGCACGACATTGCCGTGCCCGTGTCCAGCGTAGCGGCGTTCATTGACGAAGTGCAGCCCCGCTGCACATCGCCTACACGGGCGTGCGCCCGATTGTTTATGGGCATCTGGGCGATGGCAATCTGCACTTCAACGTGTCCCGCCCGGTGGGCTGGACCACGCCGGATTGGCAGGCCGAGGCTGACCGGGTGAACATTCTGGTGCTGGACGTGGTGGCGCGATTCCAGGGATCGTTCAGCGCCGAGCACGGCCTGGGCCAGCTCAAGAACCACGAGATGGCGATGTACAAGACGCCGCTGGAGGTGGCGGTGATGCGCCGCGTCAAAGCAGCGCTGGACCCGCAGGGGTTGATGAATCCCGGCAAATTGCTACCCACCTGACCCAACGGACGAAATTTATACGTTTCAGGCCTGTAGCCCCCGTCAACCGTGCGCAAGCAGCTATTTAATTTGTAGCAACAAGT
>NZ_JBWMAX010000346.1:0-1049 GCF_056521385.1 Rhodoferax sp. RT5P35
GGCGGTGGCCACCGGGGCACCCCAGAAGGCCATGACGCAGTCGCCCATGTATTTGTCAATGGTGCCGCGGTGGGTGCGGATCTGCGCGGTGAGCTGGCTGAAGACACCGTTGAGCACCGCCTGCAACTGCAGTGGCTCCATGTTCTCGGACATCTGGGTAAAGCCCCGAATGTCACAAAACATCACCGTCAGCTCCTGGTTGCTGGCGCGCATGGTGTAGCTGTCGGGGTGCTTGAGCATTTCGTCCACCAACTCGGGCGGTACGTAGGTGCCAAACAGTTGGGCGAGTTCGCGTTTGGACCGGCTTTCAACAAAGTAGCCGTAGGCCATGTTCAGCACCGATGCGGTCACCACCATCCACAATGCGGCGGCCAACGGCAGCACCAGGCCGTGGCCGAGGTACAGAGCCCCGTTCAGTCCTACCACCAGTGCTAGCACGCCTACGCTGAGCGCCACGGCCCGTAAGGCCGATAGGCGGGGCAGGGCCCAGGCCAGGGTGAGCCCGGCCAACAACAGCACCAGAGTGTCGTAGCCCACGGCGTAGTCGGGCTTGACGGCGATGTTGCCGTCCATCAGGCCAGACAGCACATTGGCATGGATTTCCACCCCAGGGTAGGTTTCGCCCACGGGGGTGACGCGCAGGTCCAGCAGGCCGGGCACCGTGGTGCCAACCAGTACGATCTTGTCTTGCAAACTGCGGTCGGGCAGGCGGTGGGCCAGCACATCGGCTGCCGAAACGTAGCGGTAAGAATGGCCCTGGGCGTGGTGGGTGCCGCCAGCACCGCGAAACGGCACCAATACTGCGCCACGCGCATCCATGGGAATGGCTTGCTGTTGGCTGCCACGTTGGAGCAGCAGGCTTTCCAGCTGTGCGGTCCCAAAATTGTCGTGTGAGAAGCCGGGCGTGACGCGGGGCAGGCCCGTCAGTAGCCGAAACATGCCCAAAGACAAAGATTCGTAGTAGCGTCCCTGGTGCTCCGCCAGCAGCGGCAGGGAGCGGACCACACCGTCTGCATCGGTAATGGCGTTGAAGAACCCTGCAAGTGGGG
>NZ_JBWMAX010000034.1:0-2343 GCF_056521385.1 Rhodoferax sp. RT5P35
ATATGTAGAGACACTGCCGTGTCTCCCTAACATCTCATTTGTCGCCCTAACTTGGGCAGCAAAATGCGGTCGAATCCTCTGCCAGGCTTGGGTTTTCTTAATTTTTGAGAAGCGGTTGAAGGCCATAACAACTCCAGAAAAAGCAGCAGAGGGAGGTTGCACTATATTCCGGCAATCTCTTGCAGCTTGCCTTGCGATTGCTCTCGTTTTTGAAGCTGTGCATGCCGCCAGTGCCGCTGGCCGGGATGTGCCCCCGGCAGGGCAGTAACTTTCTTTTGCGTGGCCCGGCGTGTGTCAAGGTAGTTGTCGCCTCAGCAGCCGTTAGGCTGCCTGCTTGAGAAGGGTTTTTCGCTCTCTTTCCGGATTGAGGTACACAGCGTCTTCAAGCTGCCAGTTCCTCAGGCCTGCTGCCCAGCGTTGCGGATTAAGCCTGCGGGCTTGCTCGTACAGTTCTGTGCGTTTTTGTAGCAACGCCGGGTCCAGCCTGCGGTGGCGTTGGTTGGGTGTGACGTATTTCAGCGCACTATGGCGGTGCTCGTCGTTGTACCAGGCCACAAAGCGCACTACCCAGTCGCGGGCCTCACCCAGCGTATCAAAGGGCCGTCCAGGCCACATCGGGCAGTACTTGGCCGTCCTGAACAGTGCCTCCGCATACGCGTTGTCATTGCTCACCCGCGGTCTGCTGTACGAGGGCTCCAGGCCCAGCTCCTGCATCGTCGCCAACAGGTTGGAGCCTTTCATCACCGAGCCGTTGTCCGAGTGCAGCACCACGGGCTTGCCCACCGTCTGCTCACGCAGGCAGCCGCGCCTGACCAGTTGGCACGCGTAGCTGGAGGATTCGGCTTCGTGCACCTCGTTGACGATGAGCTTGCGGCTGTAGATGTCCTTGACCATGTACCAGTAAAAATACTGCCCTTTGACCGTGGTCGGCATCCAGGTTATGTCCCAGCACCACACTTGGTTCGGGCCATCCGCACGGTGTGTCGTCAGTGGCCGGGCCACAGGGGCCTTGCTGCGTCCGCGGCGGCGGTTTTGCCCTGCGGCTCTGAGCACCCGGTAGAAGGTCGATTCGCACGCCAGGAAGATGCCTTCATCGGCCAGCTTGGGCACGATCTGGTGTGGTGTCAGGCTGGCGCAGTCGGCCCGGTTGGCGGCCTGTAGCACTGCCCGTCGCTCTTCTTCGCTGAGCTTGTTGGCTGGCGCAGCGCGCTGTGCCTGTGGGCGGCGGTCGCACGGGCTGAGTCGCCAGCGCTGTACGGTGCGCACCGTCAGGCCCAGCGCTTGGCACGCCAGGGTCTGGCGTGCACCGGCACATACCGCTTCATCAATCAATTTGAGTGCTTCACCGCGATCGGGGGGATTGATCATTTTTCCTCTGCCGGATGTTCCGGCTTGCCCCAGATCGCGTCGGCTTTTTTTCCCAGCACCAGCAGGGCTGCCGTTTCTGCCAACGCTTCATTTTTGCGGCGCAACTCGCGCTCGAGCTGGCGTATCTGCGCTTGCAGCGTCGGGTTGTGCACTTGCCCCACGGTGCTTGGCAGTTTGCCGGGCTTTGAGCCGTTTGCGGTAGTGGATTCTTCTGGCCCCACCTCTTCGTTGGCACCCTCACACGCCAGGCGCCATTGCGTGAGCTGCTCAGGCAAGATGGCTTTGGCCCTGCAGTATTGGCCCACTTCCGCCTGGCTCAATGGGGCTGTCTCCAGTACTGCCCTGAACTTGTCGGCACTGCTCCAGCGTTCGCTGGCAAGTCCTGCGGGCACCAGTTCTCCCAGTGCTCTGGCCGCATTGCGCCAGTTGCGTAGCGACACCTGGGTGATGCCCGTGTCCCGAGCCAACTGCACCACTGTGAGGTTTTCTGGTGCCTTCATCTTCTCCACCGCCCACTTCTTTTGCTCTGCCGTGTATCTCTTGTGTTTCATGCTTTGTCTTTTGCCGCCCATCTTTGCCATTAAATGTTGAGGCGACATCTATCCTGACATGGAGGGACACAAAAGAAAGTTACTGCGCCGCCGGGCGCACATCCCGGCCGGGGATGCCAGCAGGCACCCAGAAAACGTAAACGCCAACCCGCCAATAGGGGTCGGAGCACACGCGCGACTGGGCGGGAGGGTTGGCCTCCATTTTTCGACGCGCGTGGATGATCCGACCCCCATTGGCTACCGTCCGTACAGCCCCACAGATTGCTTCCCTTTTGATAGCCAAAAACAGGAGCGGCTCACGCCCATGGAACAAGCGCTAGAGGCACTTTTAGTACCCCAAAAAACACCTCAATCCTCAAAAATCCGCGTCTGCGCCGCTTCCCCTGCCCGCACCCAGCCCCGGTACATGCCCGCGCTGATGTAG
>NZ_JBWMAX010000347.1:0-1047 GCF_056521385.1 Rhodoferax sp. RT5P35
CTACGCCCGCGACCACCCCCCCCAGATGGTGCGCATGCTCACCACCGCCTACTCCGAGCTGGGCGAGGCCATCGAAGCCATCAACACCGGCGAGATCTACCGCTACGTCACCAAGCCCTGGGATCTGGAACTGCTGCGCGCCGACATGCGCAACGCCCTGGAGCTGGCCGAAACCCGCTGCGAGCGCGACGACCTGTTGCGCGAAAAAATGGCCGTGCAACGCCAGCAACTGCTGGCCAGCCGCATCTCGCAGCTCGCCGTGGTCTGCGCGGGCTTTTTGCATGTGGACTACGAACGCGGCCTGCAAGCCTACCTGCTGGGGGCCGAACTCAGCGGTTGCGCGCTGCCCCCCATCGACTGGCGCAGCATGGACCACGCCGAGCTGATGCAGTACGAGGCCCAGCGCAGCGTCGCCATCGGCCAGGCCCTGGTCAGCCTGCAGCCCCGCTTCGTCGGTGTAGACAGCTCCGCCGCCGCCTTGCAGGCGCTGGCCGATGCCCTGCCGGGCCAGGTGGAACTGCAGGTGGGCTCCGCCACGCTCACGGGCCGTGGCGCACTGACCTGGCTGCTGGATGCCGCCTCGCACGAACCACCGTCACCCGCCTCGGTGGCCTGGCTGGCGTGGTTGTCGTACTGGGCTGGCAGCGTGCACCTGGAAGCCCACCCGGACGGCGTAGCGGTGCATTTGCGCACCGGCGGCGCACCAGCGGCGCTGCAGTCCGACTGGATGGCCGACGCGATCGAACGCATCAGCCAATCGGCTACGGACGTGGAATAACCCGGGGCATAGGGCGCAGCAGCGCCACCAGCCGCTGCAGCGCATGCTGCACCGTGGCGGCCCGCACGGCGGCCCGGTCGCCGGGGAAGTGCAGGCACTCGGCGGTCACCTGTTCGGCCACAGCAAAGCCGAACCACACCGTACCCACCGGCTTGTCGGCACTGCCGCCGCTGGGCCCGGCCACGCCGGTCACCGCCACGGCCACCTGGGCGTGGGAATGGGCCAGCGCCCCCACCGCCATGGCCCGCGCCACGGCCTCGCTGACCGCG
>NZ_JBWMAX010000348.1:0-1047 GCF_056521385.1 Rhodoferax sp. RT5P35
CGATGGCGGTCATGGCGTGCACGAAGCCGTCGTCCTTTTCGCCCATCACCTTGATGGGGAAGAGCGAGGGGTATTCGGGCAGCGATTCTTTGCGGGGATCGACGGGGTCGGTGGGGTCGGTGGTGGGTGTGGTCATGGTGTTCAGAGGGATTGGGTGGCGGCGCAGTAGCCCGCGTAGAGCCGGGTGTAGACGGGGCCGGGCAGGCCGTTGCCTACGGGCTGGCCGTCCAGGGTGGTGATGGCCAGCACCTCTTTGGTGGCGCTAGTGAGCAGCAGTTCGTCGGCGTGCAGCACCTCTTCGCGGGTGATGCGGCGCAGTTGGAAGGGGATGCCCTGGGCGTGGCAGATGTCTTCCATCAGGCCGAAGCGTATGCCTTCGAGCACCAGGTGGTCTTTGGGCGGGCCGATGAGGGTGCCGTCCTTGACCAGCCAGACGTTGCTGCTG
Organism: Rhodoferax sp. RT5P35; assembly: GCF_056521385.1. NCBI lineage: Bacteria > Pseudomonadati > Pseudomonadota > Betaproteobacteria > Burkholderiales > Comamonadaceae > Rhodoferax > Rhodoferax sp. RT5P35. Next base: position 446 of record NZ_JBWMAX010000348.1, read on the forward strand.
GCGGCTTCGCTGAGATGGCCGTTGCGGAACATCACGGTTTCCGTCGCGCCCGCGTCCACGCCGATCTGCCGCGCAAACACCGCACCCAGCAGGCTGGTGCTTTTGATGTGGGCTTTTTCCCAGCGGAAGTCGTCGGCGGTGACACAGGCCACGCCCTGGCTGCGCTGGGTGGCGCTGGGCAGGTTCATCTGGGTGGCCATGGCGAACACGGTGGGTGTGGTGTCTTTCGGCATGGCGTGGTCACGCAGGGCTACGCCGCGGGTGATCTGGATGTAGACCAGGTGGTTGGGATTTGAGTATTTTTGGCCGTTGGCGCTGGTGTGGTGGGCGTGACTAGCTACTAATGTTGTAGCAATCTCGCGCCACTGATCCCGCGTGCGCGGGTTGGCGATGCGCAGCTCGGCCAGGCTGCGGTCGAGCCGGGCCATGTGCTGGTCAAACCGGAACAAGCGGCCTGCGTAGACCGGCACCACTTCGTAGATGCCGTCGCCAAAGATGAAGCCCCGGTCCATGACGCTGATTTTCGCGTCGCACAGGGGGGTGTAGGCACCGTTGAGGTAGCAGGGGTAGTCGGGCAAAGAGTACATAACGCTATTTTGGAC
>NZ_JBWMAX010000349.1:0-1047 GCF_056521385.1 Rhodoferax sp. RT5P35
AGGGCGCGGGTCTTGCGGGCAGCGGCAAAGCTTTGGCGCAGGTGCAATTCAAAGCACGAACAGTCACGCATCTGGATGGGTGGCTGAATAGGAGCTAGCAGCTTGACGGCACTGCGGGCACGCACGGCCTCGGCGGGGGCGCGGGCCAGCAGGGCTTTGGCCTCGGCCAGGGCATCGTCGCCGCCTTCGATCAGGGTTTGCACACTGCCCAACAAGGCCAGGCCGTCGCCGCCGCGTACCACCTGGCTAGCATGGCGCAAATCCAGAATGGCCTGGTCAGCCTCAAACAGGGCACCGGCGCGCTGGATGCCGTCGCTGCCTTGGAACGTAACGAGTCTCATGGGTGGGCTTTCGAGGAAATAGACGAGGAAATTGAAAAAGGCGTGTCGGGCTGGGTGGCACCACGGCGCAGAACCACCGGCGTGCCGCCGTGGCTGCGCTTGTTCATCCACTGCGACAGGGATGCATCCATGTAGTCGGCATGGCCTGGAAACCAGTCGGCCAGCGCCTGGGCCAGATCGCGGGCGACCTGGGTGGGCGTGCCTTGGCGCAGCAGGGCATCCACCTCGCGCACCGAGGCCAGCACGGCGGCATGTTCGTCGGCGTGGCACTGGGCGGCAGGAAAGTTGCTGCTGTCCATCCACTGCTGCTCTTCATCAAAATGGCGCACGGCGTGCTGCTCGAAGTCGGCCAGGCGCGCCAGCAGATCGGCGTCGGCGGCGGATTGCAGGGCGGCGACGCAGTCCACGAATTCACGGTGGGTGCTGTCCATGGCGGGCAGGCCGAGCAAATAGCTGTCGCGCCAGGCCATCACGGGCGGGGTGCTCTGGGCCATCACACCCTCCCGGCCACGGGCAGGCAGGCGCCGGTGACGGCATTGGCATCTTCGGACAGCAAGAACGCAATGACGCCGCTGAGCGACTGGGTCGACACCCAGCGGGCCACATCGGCATCGGGCATGTCGGCGCGGTTGGCGGGGGTGTCCAGAATGCTGGGCAGCACCGCGTTGACGTTGATGCCCCGGTCTTTAAGCTCTTCGGCCAGCGA
>NZ_JBWMAX010000350.1:0-1047 GCF_056521385.1 Rhodoferax sp. RT5P35
GGAAAGCCCGTAGTGCTGCGCCGAAGCCTGCTGGCTGCCGCCGGGGCCGCGCCGTTGCTGGCGCAGGCAGCGCCCGCCGCCAAAAGAATCGGCATCGCCCTGGGGGCCGGATCGGCCCGGGGGTTTGCCCATATCGGCGTGCTCAAGGCCTTGGTCGAAGCCGGTCTGGCCCCCGAGGTGGTGGCGGGCACCAGTGCCGGTTCCTTGGTGGGCGCTTTTTATGCCGCGGGCTACTCGCCCTGGCAGATCGAAGAGGTGGCCTTGCGGCTGCGCGACATCGAAATTGTCGATCTGGGCCAGGGCAACAAGCGCGGCATGTTCACCGGCGAAACCCTGCAAAAGCTGGTCAACCAGTACGTCAAGGACGTGCCCATCGAGCGCTTCAAACGCCGCTTCGGCGCGGTGGCCACGGTGCTGAAATCTGGTGAACTGCGCTTGCTGGTGGGCGGCAATGCCGGTGCGGCCGTGCGCGCCTCGTGCTCGATTCCCGGGGTGTTTGTTCCCTGCGTGATTGCTGACGAGGAGCTGGTGGACGGTGGGCTGGTCAGCCCCTTGCCGGTGAAAGCTGCGCGCAGGCTGGGTGCCGATGTGGTGATTGGCGTGGACGTGGGCGTGCTGCCGCAAAACAGCACCCGCGTGGGCCTGTACGAGGTGATTCTGCAGTCGTTTGAAATCATGGGCCGCTCGCTCTCGCAGCTAGAGGGGCAAACTGCCGACTTCATGGTCCGCCCAGACACGGCGCGGTTTTCCAGCACCGATTTCACGGTGCGCAAGGAAATCGTCCAGGCGGGCTACGAGGCCGGTGTGGCCGCGTTACCAGCGTTGCGCCAACTGCTGCGCGGGCGCGGAGCCAGCCCGGACCGGGTCGGGTAGCACATGCCGTACACTGCGCGCTGCCCGGGGTGCGCAGAGGCTGCGCTGAGATGGAATCCAAACCCGCGAACTTGATCTGGTTCATACCAGCGTAAGAAGAGCTTGACGATGCCGTCCACTGGCTGGACGGTGTTGTCTCACCGCCCGTCATGGGCGTTCTCCTTCGGGGTTTGC
>NZ_JBWMAX010000351.1:0-1047 GCF_056521385.1 Rhodoferax sp. RT5P35
ACAGGGCCTGTTTGTCTACAAGGGCCGCACCAACGTACCCGAGCCCACCTTTGTGTCGGGCGAATGCGCCATGATCACCACATCGTCGGGTTTTTACGGCAACGTGAAGAAAAACGCCAAGTTCGCCTTTGGTCTGGCGCCCCTGCCCTACTACCCGGACGTGCCCGGTGCGCCACAAAACACCGTCATTGGCGGCGCCAGCCTGTGGGTGATGGCGGGCAAAAAGCCTGATGAATACAAAGGCGTGGCGGAGTTCTTCAATTTCATCTCCAAACCCGAGGTGCAGTCGGCCAGCCACAAGCGCACGGGGTATCTGCCCATCACGACCGCCGCCTTCCAGCTCACTGAAAAATCCGGTTTTTACAAACAAAACCCGGGCACCGAGGTCGCAGTCAACCAGATGATCCGCAAGGTGACCGACAAATCACGCGGCATTCGCCTGGGCAACTACCTGCAGATTCGCGCCATTGAAGACGAGGAACTTGAACAAGTCTGGGGTGGCAAGAAAACAGCCAAGGAAGCCCTGGACGCCATCGTCAAGCGCGGTGACGAGTTGCTTGAACGCTTCGAAAAAGCCAATAAAAAAGGCTGACCCAGCGTTCAACCGGTGGAAAAACGCGTCGTCTTTCGTTCCAGCTGGCTGCCTTGGGTGCTGATTGCACCCCAGGTGCTCGTGATTGCCCTGTTTTTCTTCTGGCCCGCGATCCAGGCCCTGCTGCAGTCGGTGCAACAGTCTGATGCCTTTGGCACCTCGGTCGAGTGGGTCGGCCTGGAGAACTTTAAAAACCTGTGGAACGACGACACCTACCTGGCGTCGTTTTACACCACAGCCATTTTCTCCACGGCGGTCGCCGTGGCAGGCCTCAGCCTGTCGCTGATGCTGGCCGTTTTTGCGGACCGCATCGTCAAGGGCGCGCTGATCTACAAAACGCTGCCGATCTGGCCTTACGCCGTGGCGCCTGCCGTGGCCGGTGTGTTGTGGCTCTTCATGTTTGCGCCGAGTGTGGGCGTGGTGTCTTACTGGCTGCACGCCATGGGTATCGACTG
>NZ_JBWMAX010000352.1:0-1044 GCF_056521385.1 Rhodoferax sp. RT5P35
CATTCACGTACCGGTAGCGCCAGTCAAAGTCGATGATCTGGCAGCCCTCCAGCATGTCGTCCAGCGTGTGCCGGTGCATGGCCGAGCTTTGCCGCAGCGCCGTAGCCATGCGCTCGCGCTCGGTGATGTCGCGCAGGGCGGCCACTACCACCAGGTCGCCGTCCAGCTCCAGCGGGCTCAGGCTGATGTCCACGGGGAACACCGTGCCATCTTTGCGCAGGCCGCGCAGGTCGGGCCGCTCCACGCCCATCACCTGCGGCACCGCCGCCTCCAGGTAGCTTTGCCACAGGGCCATGTGCTCCACACGGGCATTGGCGGGCATCAGCATCGCCACCGGCTGGCCCAGCACCTCGCCACGGCTCCAGCCAAACAGGGTCTCGGCCTGGCGGTTGATCTGCACGATGCGGCCCTCACGGGTGGTCATCACCAGGGCATCGGGCGCGAGTTCAAACAGATCGACAAACCGGCGCTGGTTGGCATCGAGTGCGGCGGTGCGCTCGGCCACGCGGCGCTCCAGGTCGGCGTTGAGACTGCGCACCCGGTCGTCCGCACCGGCGCGGGCCAGCATCTCCCGGCCAATTGCGTGCGACAGCAACATGAAAATGCCCACCGTGCCCGCCAGCGTGGAATACAGCAGCAACAGGGCCCGCTGGCGGTCCACTTCGGCGCGGGATTTGCCCTCGGACAGCAAGGCGGCCTGTTGCAGGTCGGCCTCGCGCACCAGCGCCTGTAGCGCGTGCATCGTGTGGGTGACTTCGCCGTTGGCCACCGCAGCCGCAATCGCGTTGGGCCCCTTGCCACTAATGGTGTCAAAAATTTGCTCCAGCTCGACGAGACGGCGCTCTTCCAGGGCCGTCAGCCGGTTCAGCATGCTTTGCAGCGCAGGGTCATGGGTGACCAACGCACGGTAGCCGCCCGCGTCGTTGCGCAGCGCCTGGGTGAGCCGCAAGAAATTGGTGCGCCGCATCAGGGAGTCGGTCAGCAAGGAAACGACGGCATCGGACTCGGCATCGGCCACCATGGCATAGCGCTGGGCCAGACGCG
>NZ_JBWMAX010000353.1:0-1043 GCF_056521385.1 Rhodoferax sp. RT5P35
CGACTCGCCCCAGGCGCTGGCCGCGCAGGCCACGGTGGTGTTTTTGTGTGTGACCGGCTCCAAGGACGTGGAGGCGCTCATCCGCGGCCCGAACGGCCTGGCCAGTGGCTTGCGTGCGGGCTCGGTGCTGGTCGATTGCTCCACCGCCGACCCCACCTCCACCGTGGCCCTGGCCGCCGAGCTGGCCGCCATTGGCGTGACCCTGGTGGACGCGCCGCTGAGCCGCACGCCCAAGGAAGCCTGGGCGGGCACGCTGGACACCATGGTGGGTGCCGACCAGGCCACGTTTGACCGCATCCAGCCCATCCTGGCCACCTGGGCGGGCAAGGTGGTGCACATCGGCGGCCCGGGCGACGGCCACCGCATGAAGCTGGTGAACAACTTTATCTCGCTGGGCTACGCGGCGCTGTACGCCGAAGCCCTGGCGGTCGCGCAGGCGGTGGGCATCACGCCGCAGCGCGTGGATGCGGTGATCCGTGGTGGCCGCATGGACTGCGGCTTCTACCAAACCTTCATGGGCTACACGCTGGACGGCAACCAGGACGCGCACAAGTTCACCCTGCAAAACGCCTTCAAGGACCTGCGCTACCTGGAGTCCATGGCCGACGCTGCGGGTGTGGCCAATCCGCTGGGCAATGCGGTGAAAAATTCCTTTGCGCTGGCCGTGGGCGGTGGTGCGGGGCCGAAGTACGTGCCCATGCTGCCGCAGATCATCGGCCAGCTCAGCGGGGTGGATCTGGCCCCCAAAGTTGCTCCACCGCCAGCGGGAACAACCTGAAGCCTTTGCTACTGATTTATTAGCTTATCGTGCTTGTCCAATAAGCGCTGGGGGCTTATTTTGCACTTAACCCAAAAGCGCCCGCACGTGGTCGTTTAGAAAGCGCCCCTGCGGGTCCAGCTTGCGCCGCAGGGCGCGGAAATCTTCCGCCCGCGGGTACAGCGCGGTCACGTCGTCGGTGTCCAGAAAATGCATCTTGCCCCAGTGCGGGCGTGAGCCAAACCGGCGCAGGATGGCATCCACATCGCGCAGATAGTCCCAGTAG
>NZ_JBWMAX010000354.1:0-1043 GCF_056521385.1 Rhodoferax sp. RT5P35
TGCTGGGGCGGCCCTTGGCATCCAGCAGGCTCACCAGCGCCTCGCCCACGGCCAGCTCGGTGATGGCGGCTTCGATGTCCAGCCCGGGCTTTTGGCGCATGGTTTGTGCCGTGGCCTTGACGGCCTTCTGGTCGCGCGGGGTGAACGCGCGCAGGGCGTGCTGCACGCGGTTGCCCAGTTGGGCCAGCACGGTATCGGGAATATCCAGCGGGTTTTGCGTCACAAAGTACACACCCACGCCCTTGGAGCGCACCATGCGCACCACCAGTTCGATGCGTTCCACCAGCGCCTTGGGCGCTTCGTTGAACAGCAAATGCGCTTCGTCGAAGAAGAACACCAGTTTGGGCTGCTCGGGGTCGCCGATTTCGGGGAGCTGTTCGAACAACTCGGACAGCATCCACAGCAAAAACGTGGCGTACAGGCGCGGCGAGTTCATCAGCTTGTCGGCGGTGAGGATGTTGACCACGCCTTGGCCGTCCACCGTTTGCATGAAGTCGCTGATGTTGAGCATGGGCTCGCCAAAGAACTTGTCGCCGCCCTGTGATTCGATCTGCAGCAGGCCGCGCTGGATGGCGCCCACGCTGGCGGCAGACACGTTGCCATACTGGGTGGTGAACTCGCTGCTGTTGTCGCCCACGTACTGCAGCATGGCGCGCAGGTCTTTCAGGTCGAGCAGCAGCAGGCCGTGGTCATCGGCGATCTTGAACACCATGTTGAGCACGCCGCCCTGGGTGTCGTTCAGGTTCAACATGCGGCCCAGCAGCAACGGGCCCATGTCGGACACGGTGGCCCGCACCGGGTGGCCTTGCTCGCCAAACACGTCCCACAGCGTGGCGGGGCAGGCCAGGGACTCGGGCTGGTCAATGCCGCGCTCTTTCAGGATACCGGCCAGCTTGTCGCCGATGCGGCCCGCCTGGCTGATGCCGGTCAGGTCGCCTTTGACATCGGCCATGAACACTGGAACGCCGATTTTGGAGAAATTCTCCGCCAGGGTCTGCAAGGTGACGGTTTTGCCCGTGCCGGTGGCTCCGGTGATCAGGCCG
>NZ_JBWMAX010000355.1:0-1039 GCF_056521385.1 Rhodoferax sp. RT5P35
GGGTGCGATCGTGGCCTGCAATGCGATGGGCGACGTCATCAACCCGGCGACGGGTCAGATCATTGCCGGCGCCCGAACCAGCGACGGCGCGCACTTGGTGAACGCCCGCAAGGCCCTGCTGGCAGGAGAATTTCCACTACCGGTGCTGGCCGGGACCAACACCACCATCGGCGTGATTGCCACCGATGCCATCCTCACCAGAGCACAGGCGCACCGCTTGGCACAGGTGGCCCATGACGGCCTCGCCCGCAGCATCAACCCGGTTCACACCCTGTCAGACGGTGATACCTTGTTTGCATTGGGAACCGGCAAATCGGGCACAACAGCAAGCATGTTGCGCTTGAGCGTGATGGCGGCCGAGGTGACCGCACTGGCCGTCGTGCGTGGCGTGCTGGCGGCACGAGCCGTCCATATCGGTGGCCAGGTGTGGCCTGCCGCCGCAGACAGGCAGCCAGTAATTGCTGCCCAGTGAGGAATCCTCCCAAAATCTTGATTGGCTGAGTACTGGCAAGGCCGATCTCGGATTTGTCCAGAGTCGAACCGGTCTGGCTTTTCTATCGGACCGACGCAGCTCAGCAGGCAGTGGCGTGCCCAGCCTGATGTTGATGGACTTTGCGCAACGGCATCCCGTTGATGCAGAGATACCTGCCTTTTTCCTACGCCAACCTGATGAAACGTATGTGGCTGGCACTGGGCATCATCATTGCCATGCTGCTGCCACTGAGCCGAATCGGCCAAAGCGCTGGCAGAAGAACTTGACCGGCTCGAGACCCGGGTGGGCAAAATCACAGTGCCCCTATCCTACGCAGACGAGTTGTACGCACAGCGAAACCACATTGAGCTGGTCCGCCAGCGACTTCTCAGGGCCTGAGGTCCTGGCTGTTGAGCCAGGCCGTTTGAGTTGGAATGGGGTTGGCCTGACTTCGCAGTTACTTCAGTGCTTTGAACCTCATCCGCTTGGGTTTTGCACCCTCTTCGCCCAAACGTTTTTTCTTGTCGGCTTCGAATTCCTGGTAGTTGCCGTCAAAGAAAGTCCACT
>NZ_JBWMAX010000356.1:0-1038 GCF_056521385.1 Rhodoferax sp. RT5P35
AGGCGCGTTTTTGCTGTGCCGTACCTCCAACCCCGGCGGTGACGACCTGCAGCCCCAGCGCCTCGCCGCTGTGCCCGGCCAACCCCGGCTGTTTGAACACATTGCCCAGCTCACCCAGGGCCCGTGGAACCTGAATGGCCAGCTCGGCCTGGTCGTCGGTGCCACCTACCCGGCAGAAATCGCCCGGGTGCGCGCCCTGGCCCCCACCGTGCCGCTGCTGGTGCCCGGCGTGGGTGCGCAAGGCGGCGATGCCCGCGCCACGGTGCAGGCCGGGTGGACGGCCAACGGCCCGCTGGTCGTGAATTCGTCGCGGGCGATTCTGTATGCCTCCAGCGGCGACGACTTTGCCGATGCGGCCCGCCGCGTGGCCCTGGAAACGCGCGATACCTTGCAGGCCGCCCGGACGCTCTAGTGCTATAAATTGGATAGCTTCTTGCGCAGGAAGGGTGAGCGCTAGGGCCTATTTTTGTATACAGAGATGTGGCCCGCCAGCGGGATGCGGGTGGCTACACTGGGTGGATCTTTCTGTTCGCAGGAACCCGCTATGGATGCCACCGCCCTGGACTGTTCCGTCCCCGCCACGGTCCCTACCTCCGCCCCTGTGGCATTACCTTCGCTGGCGGCTCTGGTTGCGGCCAGCACGCTGGTGGCTTGCGGTGGTGGTAGCGATAGCAGCAGTGGCATTAGCGGGGGTACCACCACCAACACTGGCACCACCAGCACCAGCACCAGCACCAGCACCAGCACCAGCACTGGCACTAGCACCGGCACCGGCACCGGCACCGGCACCGGCACCGGCACTAGTGGTACCAGCGGTGGCACCACTAGCACCAGCACTAGCGGCACCAGTGGTAGCGGTGGTAGCGGTAGTGGCGATAGCGCGTCGGTTTCCAACCCCGCACCGATCCCGCTGAGCGACACCCAGGCCGCCCGGTTTCTGCTGCAAGCCCAACTCTCGGCATCGGATGCCGAGATGGCTGCAGTCCGCGCAGCGGGTGCCGCCGACTGGCTGGCCACCCAATATGCCACCGCGCCCGG
>NZ_JBWMAX010000035.1:0-2295 GCF_056521385.1 Rhodoferax sp. RT5P35
CAGGCTGGTGTCTTCGCCGTTGTCGCGGACGGTGGCGGTGAGGCGATTGAGGAGGCGCTCCAGATTGGGCAGGCGCAGCGTGGGCAACGCCTGGCGGCAGCCTGGCGACGCGCTGGGGGCCAGGGGAATCAGCAAATGGGGGAGGGTGGGCATGCGGGTATTGTCCCGGATGGGCCGGGCCCGCAACGCAAAAGCGGTGGCAGCTATCTTTTAAATAGCTGCCACCGCTGGATGGATAAGGGCGGATTCAAGTCCAAGTGCAACACAAGGATCATTGAATGGTAGCGTGCTGAGAATGGTGTTTCAGCAAGAAATCGCGATAGGCCTCAATAGGCGAGTGCGCATTTAATGTCTTACGAGGGCGGTTGTTGATCTCATCGGCAATGGCATCGAGCTGCTCCTGGCTCACATCTGAGAGATCCATGCCTTTGGGCAGGTACTGACGCACCAAGCCATTGGTGTTTTCGTTGGTGCCGCGCTGCCAAGGACTGTGGGGGTCACAGAAGTACACCGCAATGCCGGTATTGGCGCTGAGCTCCTTGTGGCGCGCCATCTCGCTGCCCTGGTCATACGTCATGCTGTGGCGCATAGGCTGGGCAATGCAGCGCAGCTTGTCTGTAAAAGCCTGCAATACATTGGCCGCACTGGCGGGTTTGGGGTGTGGCAGGTGCACCAGAATCAATAAGCGTGAGGAGCGCTCCACCAGCGTGCCTACGGCACTGGCGTTAGCGCGGCCCTTGATCAAGTCGCCCTCCCAGTGGCCGGGAAACAGCCGGTCGTTGACCTCGGGTGGACGCACATGGATGCTGAGCATGTCCGCGCTTCGGGCTTTGCGGTCTGTGCCTCGGGTGCGCGGCATGCGTTTGGAGCGCGCATGGCGCAAGCAGGCAATCAGGTCTTTGCGTAGCTCGCCTCGGGGTTGGGCGTAGATGGCGTTGTAGATGGTTTCAAAGGACACGCGTTGGGTCCAATCAGAAGGAGATTGCCGGGCTAAGTGGAGGGAGATTTGCTCGGGTGACCATTTGCGTTTAAGCAGTACGCAGACCTGGGCAAACAAAGCCCCCGTGCAGACAAGTTTAGGGGCTGGGCGGCAGAGTCTGCGCCTGCGGGTACAGCGCTGATGGGCAAAGGTGCCGCTGTAGGCGGCCAACGGGGCATTGCGCTCAATCTCACGGCTGATGGTGGAGGGTGAGCGGTGAAGCAGTCGGGCGATGGCCCGGATGCCCAAGCATTGCTCGCGGTACTGTGCCAGCGCGATGCGCTCGTCCGACTGAAGTTGCTGGTACTGGGGAGCTTTTGTCATTTCTGCACCTTAGTTGAATAAGGTGTTGCACTTCAGATTTGAACTCGCCAAGCGCGAGAGGGCTAAAACGCCCCCATATTGGGCTTAATCGTTGCTGTCGGTCGAGAAGGTGCGCACGTTGCTGTAAGCGTTGCTCACGCCGGGCACGGTGCTGGCCACATAGCGGGCCTTGGATACTTCTTGCGGGCCTTGGGTCCAGCCGTGCAGTACCACGGTGCCGTTGCTGGCGGTGACGGTCAGGTCTTTGGCGTCGCTGCCGAGCTGGCTGGTCAGGGTGGATTGCACCGCGCTGGCCAGGTCTGCGTCGTTGCCAGCAGCGTGGGCGGGGAGGAATGCGCCTGCGGCCAGGGCGAACAAAGCGGAGGCGGCGATACGGTTGAAAGAGCGGGTCATGGTGAAGTCCTTTGGGTTGTTGCAATGTTTTGCGGTGAGGTGATCTTCCCAAGCGGCCCGGACTTTTGTGTGTCGGCAACACGCAGGCTGTGTTGCATCTGTCATCCAGGGTGCAACCCTGGATCTATCGTTTGCTATATTTATAAGAGCTGCTCGTGCTTATGCAATAAGCACAGGCTGCCCATTTGACGTAAATTTTTTTGGTAACTCAGAACTTCCAGCCCAGGCCGATGCCGAACAGCACCGGGTCTACCTTGAAGGTGCCCAGCTTGCTGCCACCGGCGGCCACGTCGGTGCGGATATAGACCTTCTTCAGGTCGACGTTCAGCACCAGGTTTTTTGCCAGCGCAATGTCCACACCTACCTGCAGCGCGGGGCCGAAGCTGTTGCGGTCTACCGTCACGCCTGCGGGCAGGTTCACCGCGCTCAGGCGGGTGTAGTTCAGGCCCGCACCCACGTAGGGCGTAAAACCGGCCTGGGGCGCGTGGTACTGCAGCGTCAGGGTGGGGGGTAGGTGCTTGAAGCTGCCGATGGCGGTGCCGCCTGCGCTCAGCGTCTGCTTCTGCGGCACGGTCAGCACCAGCTCGGCGGCAATGTTG
>NZ_JBWMAX010000357.1:0-1034 GCF_056521385.1 Rhodoferax sp. RT5P35
GGTTTCGTCCAATGTAAAGATACCGCCGATCACCACTGTACCGCCGTTTTCTACCAAAACCTGTGTCTTGATGTGTTTGGTATCGATGGCAATACCGGCCGAGGTGGTCTCACCACGGCTGTCTTTGTTGATGTCCAGGTCGAGGATGATGTTGCCCTCGGGGGTGATCTGGGGGGTGACTTCCAGCTTCAGATTCGCCTTGCGGAAAGCTACGGAGGTGGCACCGCTGGAGGTGGCTTGCTGGTAGGGGAACTCGGTGCGTTGCTCGATCAGCGCCTTGGTCTGGTCGGCGGTGACGATGCGCGGGCTGGACACGAGCTTGCCCTTGCCGTCGTTTTCCAGGGCCGAGATTTCCAGGTTCAGGAAGCGGTTGGCAGCACTGCTGAAAATCGACAGGGCAAAGGCGGCTGCGTCGTAGCCGCCCTGGCCCACTGCAGGCATGTTCACAAAGTTGCTGGTGGTATCGACCGCCGAGCCACTGGAGCCGTTGCTGGCGACAACATTGTTGTAACTGGTGCCCACGGTGAAACGCGTGTTGCCCGACAAGCCTACGCTGCCGGCGGCCACACCCGCCGTGGTGGAGCTGCCCGCAGTGCTGCCGAGCTTGACACCCAAAGATTTGCCGAAGGTGTCGGAGGCTTCCACGATACGGGCCTCGATCAGCACCTGGCGCACGGCGATGTCCAGCTTTTTGATCAGGTCCTGCACCGCAGCGATGCGGCTGGGGATGTCGTTGACAAAAATCTGGTTGGTACGGGGCTCAGAAATCACGGTGCCGCGCGAGCTGAGGAAGCGGGGCATGTTGCTGTTGCTTCCGGTGGTTGAGCCGCCGAGTTGGGTGACGATGTCGCCCGCCTTGGCGTAATTGAGCTGGAACGACTGGGTGACCAAGGGCTCGAGCGCCTGCATGGAGGCGGCAGATTCCAGGTCTTTCTTGGTACGGGCGTCGATTTCGTCCTTGGGCGCTATCCACAGCACCGAGCCCGACTTGCGCATGCCCAGGCCTTTGGAGTCCATGATGATTTGCAGGGCCT
>NZ_JBWMAX010000358.1:0-1033 GCF_056521385.1 Rhodoferax sp. RT5P35
AACGCACAGGGCCCGGGACATTGAACAACTGCTGCCGCATCGCTGGCAGCCCATCCCTCCTTGAAATCAACCATGGCTGTGGCCAGTGGTCAACATGGGATGGCCGGACGCTTACGACGATCCAGAGCAAATACCCCGAGTAGATCTTGATTGGGTGATGCACGCACATACCTTGAACAGTTGTGTCTTTGACGAATGAAAACCCTGCGCTAAGTACAACACCGGTAGCCGCCACAGCGCTGGCTAGAGACGCGAATCGCTGCACCAAGCATGCGTGCGCGAGCACGAATGCCACATTTGCTAACCATGCTAAGCAGAACAACAGGCTTTCGTCGCTGCCGACTTGTAGGACTGCTGTGAATCCCCAAAATAGAAGAAAGAGTCCTGTGTATGTGTCGCCTTACTCTTGAACAATGCCAAAAGCAGGCAGCGTCAGAGAGCCGATGAAAGTTGCAAGGCTCGCGATTTCCAGCAGCCACTCTGACCGGGATAAGCGGCCTGAGACCGTAATGGAAGCGAGGGGTTGCATTCGATGCCTAATGTGAAAGTGAGCGGACGCCAAAGGTGGTCCGCTCGAATGGCAGGTTAAACCTCACTGCGCCCCCAAAACGGCGAGAGCGAGCCAAACAACGACCTTCTGCGGATTGAGACGATCTCATTTGCTGCGAACGGTAAAGCACCTTCGCCGTCGGGATCGTCTGCGCGGCCTGTAAGGTACGCGCCGCCTCGTACAACCAAGTTCATGAACTCGCGACCATCGCGCAACTTCACGTCTACCCAATGGATGTCCATCTTCATTTCTGGGCCAAGCTTGGCCCGAAGTGGTGGAGTCAGTTCAAGAGGTTGCACGCACGGTTCCGTGAGGTTTAACGAATAGCGTTTATCTGCCGCGCAGCGATGCAAGAGGCGATGGCATTGTTCATACGCGGCAGATAAACCTTGTTGGACTGAACCAACGCCCAGGATGGCTGTTGGTAAAAGGGAGATGAAAGCATAGGGGATTATTCGAACCCACCTCCCCGATACATTCAAA
>NZ_JBWMAX010000359.1:0-1032 GCF_056521385.1 Rhodoferax sp. RT5P35
TTGCCCAGCGAGCCGCCGACCAGGGCCAGAAAGGCCCCCACTTCGGCGATGGTGTCGCGCACCGTGTGCCAGGCGATGGGCGGGCAGGCCAGGCCCAGCTCGGCCATCAGCCCGGCCTGGGTTTCCATCGCGCCTTTTTCCAGCGAGGCCAGCGTGCCCGCCGCGCCGCCAAATTCGCCCATAAAGACCCGTGGTTTGAGCTGTTCCAGCCGCTCGCGGTGGCGCTCGATACCGGCCAGGATGCTGGCGGTCTTGAAGCCGAAGGTGATGGGAATCGCCTGCTGCAGGTTGCTGCGGCCAATGATGGGCGTGTCGCGGTAGGTGCGGGACAGGTCGGCCAGCGAGTCGGAAATGGCTTTCAGGTCTGCCTCCACCAGTGCCAGGCCTTCGCGCATTTGCAGCACGGTGGCCGTGTCGGTGATGTCCTGGGTGGTGGCCCCCCAGTGGATGAAGCCCGCAGCGGGTTCGCCGCACAGGGCTTCGAACTGGTGCAGCACGGGCACCAGGGGATGCTGTGCAAACGCAATGTCGCGCGCCAGGCGGGGCACATCGAACAGGCTGGCATCGGCCTTCTCGGCAATGGTCTGCGCAGCGGCGGCAGGGATGATGCCCAGCTCGGCCTGGGCCTGGGCGAGTGCCGCTTCCACATCCAGCCAGGCCTGCAGGGTGGCGACATCGCTCCAGATGCGCTTGGCATAGCTGCTGAACCAATGGCCCGTGATGAACGATTCAAACATACCGATCTGCATGGAGAGCTCCTGTGGGGATGAAGGACTAGGTTGATACATATTGTATTTATGTGCATGCTGTAAAACCATTGTTTTATATGTATTTTATGGGATTTTAGGGTTTGTACTTACAATATTTATTGTATCAATTGTATTTGTCCTGAATATACTTGAGGCATCAGTGAATGGTGCTGGTACACACCCATAGCAAAAAGGACTCGCCATGGAACGCAGGATGTTGAATAAGTTGCTCGCACTCGCCGCAGGTGCATGCCTGTGCGGTACCGGCTTTGCGCAATCGGAC
>NZ_JBWMAX010000360.1:0-1030 GCF_056521385.1 Rhodoferax sp. RT5P35
CGAGGCCCACTGCCGGGCGCTGCTGCACACGGCAGCGCTGCAAGCCGATGTGATTCTGGTTGAGGGCGTGATGGGTCTGTTCGACGGCACGCCCAGCAGTGCCGACCTGGCCCAGGCCCTGGGCCTGCCGGTGCTGGCCGTGATCGACGGCTCGGCCATGGCGCAAACCTTTGGTGCCGTGGCGCACGGCCTGTCCACCTTTCGCCCTGGCCTGCAGTTTGCCGGAGTACTGGCCAACCGCGTCGGCAGCGCCAGCCATGCGCAGATGCTCCAAGACAGCCTGCCAACAGGCCTGCGCTGGTTTGGCGCCATGCCGCGCTCTGCCGAATTCGCGCTGCCCGAGCGGCACCTGGGCCTGGTGCAGGCCTCTGAGGTGGCGCATCTGGACGAGCGCATCGCCCTGGCCGCCCAGGCCATCGGGCCTAGCGTGGAGGGGATGGCCAGCCCGGTGCGGTTTGAGCCCAGCCCGTCAGAGATCGCGCCCCAGCTGCTGGCCGGTGTGCGCATCGCAGTGGCACGGGATGCCGCTTTCTCCTTCATTTACGCCGCCAATCTGGATACGCTGCGCGCGCTGGGGGCCGAGCTGGTGTTCTTTTCGCCCCTGGCCGATGCCAGCTTGCCCGACGCGCACAGCCTGTACCTGCCCGGCGGCTACCCCGAGCTGCACCTCGCCACCCTGCACGCCAACCAGCCCATGCGCGCAGCCATCCACGCCCACCATTTGGAGGGCAAGCCCACCGTGGCCGAGTGCGGCGGCATGCTGGCGCTGCTGGACAGCTTGGCGGGCCATGACGGCACCCCCGTGCCCATGTGGGGCTTGCTGCCCGGGACCGGGACGTTGCAAAAACGCTTCGTCAACCTCGGCATGCACGCCGCCCAATTGCCCGAGGGGCGGCTGCGCGGCCACAGCTTCCACCATGCACGCATGGACACGCCGCTGCCTGCCACCGCCTTTACCGAGCCGCAGCGCGAACGCAGCCACGCCGAGCCGGTGTTCCGCCGCGGGCGGCTCCACGCCTCGTTCATGCAC
>NZ_JBWMAX010000361.1:0-1030 GCF_056521385.1 Rhodoferax sp. RT5P35
GAAACATACTCGTAGGCCATGCATGCCGCACCCCACACACAGCAGGTTCTCGATCTCGCCAGCCAGCAGGGCCTGCTGCGGGCGAGCCAGTTGCAGGTGCTGGGCATAGGGCGTGTGGTGCTGACGCGGCTTATCGCCAGTGGTCGGCTGGAGCGGGTGGGGCGGGGGGTGTACCGCGTGCCGGGCATGCAGGCCTCAGAGCATGAGAGCCTGGCAACCCTGGCAGTCAAGGTGCCGCAGGCGGTGTTTTGCCTGCTGACGGCGCTGCAGTTACACGGCTTGACCACGCAGCTTCCGCGACAGGTGTGGATCGCCATGCCGCAAGGCAGCCATGCCCCCAGGCTGGACTATCCGCCGGTGAAGATGGTGCAGTTTTCGGGCGAGGCCTTTGCTGCCGGGGTAGAAACGGTGCAGGTGGAGCAGGTGGCTTTGCGGGTGTACAGCGCGCCCAAGACGGTGGCCGACTGCTTTAAGCACCGCAACAAGATAGGGCTTGACGTGGCGATAGAGGCGCTCAAAGACGCCTTGGCTCAGAACAAAACCACTGCGGACGAGCTGTGGCGCTTCGCCAAGATTTGCAGGGTAGGCAATGTGATGCGGCCCTATCTTGACGCCCTGCGTTAGCGGTCTGTTTGGCATGTAACCGCCACCTACCTGCCAGACGCATCACCCCAGATGCTTGCCAAAGAACCGCAGCGCCCGGTCCCAGGCCTGTTGCGCCCACACGGGGTCGTACTGCGTGGCTGCAATGCGGCCGGGGCCTACGGCTTCTTCATTGGCAAACGCGTGGTGGGCCAGGTAGCGGTGGAACTCGAAGCCCACGCCCGCGGCCTTGAGCTTGTCTTCCAGTGCGGCCACGGTGTCGATCTTGAAGAACTCGTCCTGCGTGGCCCAGTGGCCTTGCAGGGGGATCTTGATTTTGCTGGCGTCGATGTATTCCAGCGGCGGGCAGCCGTACCAGACCACGGCGGCGTCCAGCTCGGGCGCTGCTGCGGCCAGCAGGGTGAGCGCGCCGCCCATGCAGTAGCCG
>NZ_JBWMAX010000362.1:0-392 GCF_056521385.1 Rhodoferax sp. RT5P35
GGCCGCAGCCCAGCTGCTGCCCGAGGCCCTGCGCCAGCGTTTTCGAAGCCCGCCGGTGTGGCAGCCCGAGGTGCGCGCCGAGCCGCGCTTTACCGACCGCGCACCCCGCCACGCTGCGGTGCTGATCCCCATCGTGCTGCACAGCCAACCGACCATCCTGCTGACCCAGCGCACGGCCCACATGTCGTCCCACGCCGGGCAAATCGCCTTTCCGGGTGGCAAGGTCGATGCCACCGATGTGGATGCCCGTGCCGCCGCGCTGCGCGAGGCCTGGGAGGAGGTGGGCTTGCCGCGTGACTACGTGCAGGTGATCGGCCAGCTCCCGGCCTACGTGACCGGCACAGCCTTTATCGTTACGCCCGTGGTGGCGTTGGTGCAGCCGGGTTTCACAC
>NZ_JBWMAX010000362.1:402-1030 GCF_056521385.1 Rhodoferax sp. RT5P35
GTGGCCGATGCCTTCGAGGTGCCGTTGGCTTTTCTGATGGACCCGGCGCACCACCGCCGCCACGCGTTCGACTGGGAAGGCGTGCAACGCGAGTGGTTTTCCATGCCTTACACCGACGCGCAGGGCGAGCGCTTCATTTGGGGTGCCACGGCGGGCATGCTGCGCAATTTCTACCGATTTTTGGCGGCCTGAAAACCCGTCACGGCAGCCCGTTATCATCCTGCCATGAGCTTTTTTGCGATCATGTTTGCGCTCTTGCTGGAGCAAGTGCGCCCCGTAGCCCGAGACAACCCCATCCACGGCCTGGTGCGTGCTTGGGTGCGGGCCTCCAGCCGCAACCTGGACGCGGGCACACCCCAGCATGGCTGGCTCGCCTGGGCCCTGGCCGTCGTGGTGCCCAGCTTGGCTGCGCTGGGCCTGCACTGGTTGCTGGTGTGGGCCATCGGCTGGCCGGTGGCAGTGCTGTGGAACGTGGCCGTGCTGTATGCCACGCTGGGTTTTCGCCAGTTCAGCCACCATTTCACGGATATCCGCGATGCGCTGGAAAGTGGCGACGAACCGCTGGCCCGCGAGCGGCTGGCGCATTGGCAACAGGTGGATGCCAGCGAGCTGCCACGCAGCGAAATCG
>NZ_JBWMAX010000363.1:0-1029 GCF_056521385.1 Rhodoferax sp. RT5P35
CCGCTGGCAGCCACGCCATGCAGCGCCAGCCAGTTCTGCCAGCCCAGCCAGCGCAGGGGCTCGGCGCTTTCCAGGTGCAGTAATGGCAACTTGGCCAGATCGGCGGCCTGGCCGGCCAGGCCGTGGGCCGCCCAGAAGCCGGGGCTGCACACCGGCACCACGATCTCGGGGAACAAGGCCTGCGCCGTGCAGCCCGGCCACTGGCCTGCACCGAAGGCCACCGCAATATCCACCGGCTCGCCCCGGATGTCGAACGGGTCCTGGGTGGTGACGATGCGCACGTCCAGGTTGGGCACCAGCGCGCGCAGCGCCGCCAGCCGGGGCATCAGCCAGTAGGCGGCAAAACCGAAGTCGGTGGCCACGGTCAGCACCTGGCGGGCACGCCGCGCGCGGATGTGGGCGGCGGCCTCGCCAATGCTACCCAGGCTGTCGCGCACCGCGTTGAAGAGCTGCAGGCCGTCGGCGGTGAGCGACACGCCCCGGTGCCCGCGCTTGAACAGCGGCACGCCCAGGTCTTCTTCCAGCAAGCCAATGCGCTGGCTCACAGCGGGCTGGCTGGTGCCCAGCTCCAGGGCGGCGGCGGTGAAGCTCAGGTGGCGTACCGCCGCCTCAAAAAAGACCAGGCTTTGCAGGGGCGGGAGTCGGCGTGGTGTTGCCATAACAAGTGTTTATGGATGTATAAGAAATGAAAGTCTTCACGTGCCGATAGCACCTGCGTAGACTGCATTTTTTGCATAAACCCCCATTATGTTTGGAATGAGAAAAGCATGGCACAACCGAATATCCTGATCCTGATGGCCGACCAGCTCACGCCCTCGGCGCTGGCCGCGTATGGCAACACCGTCAGCAAGACCCCGCACATCGACGCACTGGCCGCGGGGGGCGTGGTGTTTGAATCGGCCTATACCAACAGCCCGCTGTGCGCGCCGTCGCGTTACGTGTTCATGGCAGGCAAGCTGCCCTCAAACATTGGCGCTTACGACAACGCTGCCGAGATGCCGTCCGAGGTGCTGACCTTTGGCCACTACC
>NZ_JBWMAX010000364.1:0-1029 GCF_056521385.1 Rhodoferax sp. RT5P35
CAGCAGATATTGCGCAAGGCTTTTTTGAGATTACCCATAACGGATTTGCCCTGCTGGGCTTGGTGGTCGCATTTTCGGTCGTGACCATGACCGCCCGGCCTGATTTGCGCCAGATTGCAGAGGTCCAACTGATGGGCTGGCTGCAAGAGCGCCAGGTCGTGCCCGGCACCGACACCGACACCGAATGGGTGGCAGATGCCAATGTCGACGCGGTAGACCGCGCCACCGCCAGCAATCCGCAAGACCTGCCCAAGCAACAGGCCGCCGTGGCTTATTGGCTTAGCAAAAAATACCGCGTGGCGGCTGAACCGGTCAGCGCCCTGGTTGCGGAGGCGTACGACCTCGGCAAGCGCGCCAAACTGGACCCCACCTTGATCTTGGCGGTGATGGCCATCGAGTCGGGTTTCAATCCCTTCGCCCAAAGCCCCGTGGGGGCCCAAGGTCTGATGCAGGTAATGACCCGTGTCCACACAGAAAAATACGATGTATTCGGCGGAAAATTGGCGGCATTTGATCCCTTGACCAATTTGCGCGTAGGGGTCAAGGTCTTGCAGGAATGCATTGCCCGCGCAGGCTCGGTAGAAGGCGGCCTGCGCTACTACGTGGGTGCAGCCAACATCCCGGACGATGGTGGTTATACAAGCAAAGTGATGGCCGAGCACGGCCGCCTGCAACAGGTCGCGGCGGGCCGCGCGACATCCACCGCCGCCCCGCGTTCCGTACCGGTAGTTGCACCCGCATTGAAGACACAAGCTCCGGCAGAGGAAGACAAAGTCGCCTTGCTCGCCAACTACTAAGCCTCCGTTACACTAATGAGGTACGCAACTGGCGATAGGCGTGACCCCTTGCGGGTGCTCACGCTGACGTGGACCACCGGTGCAGGCTTTTTCACAAGGCCCACCGGGCAACCACTGGGAAGCGTACCGCCAAGGCCTCGAAATCCTTGGTGTTCAGCCGTTCGCCTGGGCAGCACTTGCTTCACCGCAAGGACCACCGTCTTGACTACCAGGTTAAAGGACTGCCATGTAC
>NZ_JBWMAX010000365.1:0-1026 GCF_056521385.1 Rhodoferax sp. RT5P35
CTGTTTGGGGGCAACTCGTCGCGCTGGATCAATCATTCGTGTGCGCCTAACTGTGAAGCGGACGAGCAAGACGGGCGTATCTTCATCAAAGCCCTGCGCAACATTCCGGCGGGCGAAGAGCTGAACTACGACTACGGCCTGATCATTGACGAGCGCTACACCGCCAAACTCAAGGCCGAGTACCCCTGCTGGTGCGGTGCCCAAAACTGCCGCAGCACGCTGCTGGCGCCCAAGCGCGGTCGCCGCTGAACGCCCCCATGCGCAGCCCGATACGCTGGCCCGCCGAGGCAATCTGGGAAGCCGTGGCACCTGATGTGCCTGGCTTCACGGTCGAAGTGCTGCCCGAGGTGGACTCGACCAACACCGAGCTGATGCGCCGTGCGCGGGCCGGCCAGCTGGAGCCCATTTTGCTGGTGGCTGAGCAGCAAACCGCGGGCCGTGGCCGCCTGGGGCGGGAGTGGGTGAGTGACGACAAGACCAACGCTGGTGGGCCCGCTTCCCTGACTTTTTCGCTGGGGTTGCCTCTGGCGCCGCAAGATTGGTCCGGCCTGTCGCTGGCGGTGGGCGTGAGCGTGGTGCAAAGCCTGCACCCTGATTTGCGCCTGAAGTGGCCCAACGACGTGTGGCTGCACGACTGCAAGCTGGCGGGCATCCTGATCGAGACCGCCAGCTTTGGCGACACCCGTTATGCCGTGGTGGGCGTGGGGCTCAACATTCGGGAGCGCGAAGGCACGGGCATGCGCACACCGCCCGCCTGGTTGCAGCAAGTGCTGCCAGGGCTGGACGCACCGCAGGCTCTGCTGCGCATCGTGGAGCCACTGGTGCAGGCCATCAAGGTGTTTGAGGTGCATGGGTTTCAGCCCTTTCAGGCCCGCTTTAATGAGCTGGACGCGCTGGGTGGGCTGGAGGTCAGCTTCAGTGACGGCTTGGGTGGTACGGCCATGGGCGTGGACGAGGTGGGTGCCTTGCGGGTGCAAACTGCGCAGGGCCTGAAAAAGGTCACCAGCTCCGAGGTGAGTGTGCGCC
>NZ_JBWMAX010000366.1:0-1026 GCF_056521385.1 Rhodoferax sp. RT5P35
GGCGCCGCTTGCCGTCCGCCGCGCGCAGCCAAGCTTCGACACCGTCGGTGGTGATGCGCGGACCCACCCGGTGCGCGTAAGCGTGGCGCACGATGTCGGCAAAGCCCAGGGCTTCGGGCGGCACGGCAAAAACCTGCAAAAACGCGGCATTCGCCACCGCCAGCCGGTCCGCCGGGTCAAACAGCGCAAACGGGGCATCGGCAATGTCCAAGCCCGCCAATAGCTGAGACACCCGCAACGGGTCGGCCAGCGCCGCCGGGGTGCTGTAGCTAGGCCGGGCAACGATGGGTGCCAGCGCACCGGGCTGGGTGGCGGCATCTTCACCCAGCACCATCACGCAGTCGCGGCCGCGGTGCTTGGCGCGGTACAGCATCTGGTCGGCCAGGCGCAGCCAGGCTTCCACGGTGGGGACATCGGCGGTGAGCTCGGCCACGCCGAAGCTGGCGGTGACCAGCACGCCGTCCAGCAGCGGCTGGTCGTGCAGGTTGCGGCGCAGGCGGTCCAGCACATCGCGGGCGGCGCTGGCCGAGGTCATGGGCAGCAGCAGGCCAAACTCTTCACCACCGTAGCGGCCACAGACATCGGTTTCCCGCAGCACCCGTTGCAGGGCGGTGGCAAAGCGGCGGATCGCCTGGTCGCCCGCGGCGTGGCCGTGCAGGTCGTTGATGCGCTTGAAGTGGTCCAGATCGGCCATCACCAGCACAGCGGGCTGGCTCTGGCGGCGAAACCGGGCGAACTCGGAGCGCACCAGTTGCTCCCAGTGGCTGCGGTTGTACAGGCCCGATAGACCGTCATGCTGGCTTTGGTGCTCCAGCACCTGGCTTTGTTTTTTGAGCCGGTGGATGGCCTTGCGGGCGATGTGGCTGATCAAGATCGGCTGGCAAACCAGCAGCGGCAGGCAGGCCAGCACGGTCCAGCGGGTGGCATCGGGCTGCAGCTGCAGGCCGAACAAGGCCAGGCCCAGCAGCACACCCAGGGCCTGCAAGGCCAGGCCGCGCAGCACCAGGCGCACCCCGCCCCCGGCCA
>NZ_JBWMAX010000036.1:0-2283 GCF_056521385.1 Rhodoferax sp. RT5P35
GGGGGGCATCGCCATGAGAGCTTGGCAGCAAAAGATGTTGACCCCCGCCGTGCGCATCGCGCTGGGCCTGGTGTCGCTGATGGTCACGCTGGTGCTGATCGGCGAAGTGTTTACCGGCTACCCACCCGACCGCGAGGAAAGCGCGCGCCGCTACCGTGGCCAGATGGCGCGCATCGTGGGCGGCGAGGTGGTGGTGGCGTTGCGCGCGGGCGTGGACGATCTGCCCGGGTCGCATTCCGCCGTGCAACACGTGCTGAAGGACGCACAACGGCGCGAACCGAAACTGCTGTCGGTGCGGGTGATCGGCGTAGGCGGCCAGCCGCTGGCCCAGGTGGGAGAACATGTGCGCGGCTGGCAGCTGGCACCCGGGGATTTGTCGAACGCCGACAACATCCGCGTGCCGCTGATCTCCAACGGCAATGCCTGGGGGGAGGTGCAACTCGTCTTCGAGCCAGCGCTGCCCACCACGCTGCGCGGCTGGCTGCACGATCCGCTGGCGCAATGGCTGGCGTTCATCGTCTGCGTGGGTTTCGTGGCTTTCGCGTTGTACCTGCGGCGCGTACTGCGCCACCTGGACCCGAACGCTGCCGTGCCCGAGCGCGTGCGCAACGCCTTCGACACCCTCACCGAGGGTGTGCTGGTGCTCGACCTCTCCGGTCGCATCATGCTGGCCAACCGGGCCTTCTGCGATCTGTGTAACGAAAATGCGCAGGCGCTCACCGGTGTCGATGCCGACAAACTCACCTGGATGCGGGCTGCCATGCCGCCCGATACCAAGGCCCTGCCCTGGCGCCAGGCGGTGCAGCAGAAAAAGGCCGTGCTCGGCGTGCCGCTGAAGCTGGAGTTCGAAGGGCTACCGCGCCGCGAACTGGTCATGAACTGCGCCCCCATCATCGAAGGTGCCAACCAGGTGCGCGGTTGCCTGGCCACCTTCTCCGACGTGACCGAACTGCACGAGCGCACCGAGCGGCTGCAGGTGGCCATGGGCGAGCTGAGCGCCTCGCAGCGCGAGATCGAGCGCCAGAACGAAGAGCTCACGCTGCTGGCCACGCGCGATGCGCTCACCGGCATCTTCAACCGCCGCTCGCTGATGCAGCAGGCCGAGCAGCGCTTCGCCGAGGCCCGGGCAGGCGGCACCCCCATCAGCTGCATCATGTGCGACATCGACCACTTCAAGCAGGTAAACGACAAATACGGCCACGCGGGCGGCGACCAGGTGATCCAGGGTGCGGCAAAAGCCCTGTCACGCGGGCTGCGGCTGGGCGATTTTGTCGGCCGCTATGGCGGCGAAGAGTTCTGCATCATGCTGCCCGGTGGCACGGCGGCCCAGGCGGCGGAGATCGCCGAGCGGCTGCGCGAAGACATCGACGCCAACCTGGGCGACTCGCTGCGCGACCACGTCGGCGTGAAGGTCACCATGAGCTTCGGCGTGGCCGAGATCGGCGCGCAAGTGCCCGACCCGGCCACGCTGATCGATCTGGCCGACCAGGCCCTCTACCACGCCAAAAAGAACGGCCGCAACCGCGTCACGACCTGGTCGGCGACCGGCATTGCACCTGCCGAGTCCACCGCTGGTTCTTAATTTTTATGGGTCAAATTGGCCTCTGGCGCTTAATCCATAAGCACAAGCAGCTACTAAAAGTGTAGTAAAGGGCGGGCCGTCAACCTTGGAAGAAGTTGACCGGTAGGCCTGGCACATCCACCCGCATCGACAGCACGCAGCCGGACGCAGGCATCGCCTCCAGCTCCGCGGCGGGGCGGCCATGGCGGCCGGTGGTGAGGTACAGGGTTTGCAGATCGTCACCACCAAAGCAGGGCATGGTGGGGCAGCGCACCGGCAACGCATAGGCGTTGAGCAGGTCGCCCTCGGGCGAGAACTTGCACAGGCGCTGGCCTTCGAACTGGGCGGAATAGTAATTGCCCTGCACGTCCACCGCCGCGCCGTCGGGGCGGCCACCGTAACCAGGCATGCCCGGCTGCCAGCCTGCGGGCTTGGGGGCCATGTGCAGGTATTCACGGTAGTGCGACAGCACGTTGGGCACCGCATCCCAGTCCCAGGCGTGGACGATGTGGTGCGGCGTGTCCGACCAGTACAACGTCTTGCCGTCCGGCGACCAGGCCAGGCCATTGCCGGTGATGGCATTGCCCGCCATGCTGCGCAGCGTGCTGCCTTCCAGGCAGTACAGCTCTGCCTTACGGGCATCGCGCGGCTCGTAGATGGTGCTGGCCCAAAAGCGGCCCAGCGGGTCGCACTTGCCGTCGTTGAAGCGGGTGGTGGCCGGG
>NZ_JBWMAX010000367.1:0-1026 GCF_056521385.1 Rhodoferax sp. RT5P35
GTCGCTGAGGCTGTCTATAGAGGCCCGCAGAATCGCAATCCTGCGCTGCAGGTTGCTTCTTGCACCGGCGTCGGATTTGCGGTTCTGCTTCTGCAGGCGCAGTGCCAGTACGGCGCTCTGGCGCCTGGCATAGTCGTAGCGCCTGTGAAAGGACAGCGCCCAGACAAACCAGTATTCGGCCTCGGGCCCGGCCTGATGGCCCAGCGCGTGCAAGGTTTCCATCCACTGGATGTACTGCAGGATCAGGCCGCTGTTGCGGATGCAGGAGGGCGCTATGCGTTCCAGTATCTGGCTGGCCGTGGCGGCCGATTCCGAGGCCAGCGCGTACTCCACCGATTCGCGCCAGAAGCCATTTTTCTCGCACCAGTGCGCCGCCCGGGTCAGCACCGCCTGGCGCCTGACTACGGCAAGAGTGGTCTCGGCCTCGCGCAAGAGGTACTCGCGGAACAGCCCGTGCAAGCGATACCAGCTACGATTGCGGTCCAGCGGAATCACAAAGACATTGCGCTCTAACAGATAGGCCAGGTAGTCTCGGGCACGTTCGTCGTCCATCACGTGGCAACACAACTCCAGATTGAAGGTGCGTACCTGCGCAATACAGAGCAGGAAGTCGCGCACCTCGGCTGGAAAGGCCGACAGTACCCGGCGGTTCAGCAGCCGGGCAAGCCCCTCGTCCGAGCCGGAAAACTCCTTCAAAGCCAGGCGTGGATCCTCTGCGCTCGACAGGATGATTTGCACCATGCGCACCGCGGCCGGCCAGCCCTCGGTCTGCCGTGCAATGTCTTCCACGCCCTGGCGGCCGATAAGGGCTGACACATTGCTACCCAGTAGTTTGGCAATATCGTCGGTACCGAAGCTCAGGTCGGAGGGGCCAATCTGCCGCACCAGGCCCTGCAATTGCGCATTCGCCATGTCCAGGGGAATGTCCCGCGTGCTGGACAGCACCAACTGCCGGGTGGCATGGGTCTGAAAAACCAGCTTGTTCAGCAAAGGCCCCATCTCCGCATCATCACAGCAGTTGATGTT
>NZ_JBWMAX010000368.1:0-1025 GCF_056521385.1 Rhodoferax sp. RT5P35
TGTGGCTGGCCTCCAGTGGCCCCACAGTCAAACTGCAAAAACTGGTGCTGGCGCAGGACACCGGCAGCGCCATTGTGGGGGCGGTACGGGCTGACTATTTTGCGGGCTCGGGCACGGCGGCGGGTGAATTTGCGGGTCGCCTCAAGCAAGCACTCAATCTTTGGGTGCTTTGGCCGAAATAGAGGGGGTAAACCTGTCACAGATTCCTTCAGCAGGCTAAGTCACCCACAACGAACGAATCCATGAACACATCCATGCGCGACATCGACGAACGGACCAATCTGGCGGGCAACAGCATGTTCGAGCTGCTGTTGTTCCGCTTGGGCGAAGCGCCGGGCACGAATCGGCGTGAGTTGTTTGGCATCAACGTGTTCAAGGTTCGGGAGATTCTGGTCATGCCCGAGATCACCGCCATTGCCAACGCGCCGCCCAGCGTGATGGGCGTTGCCAATATCCGCGGCCAAATGATCCCGGTGATCAATCTGCCGGCGATCACGGGCTGCAACCCCACCAAGGGACTGGGCATTTTGCTGGTCACCGAATTTGCGCGCACCACCCAAGCGTTTGCCGTGGAAGAAGTGAACGAAATTGTTCGCCTGGAATGGAAGCAGGTGCTCTCGGCCGAAGGCACGGGTGGTGGCCTGGTCACCAGCATTGCGCGACTGGACGGCAATGCCGAAGGCAGCCGCCTGGCGCAGGTGCTGGGCGTCGAGCAGATTTTGCGCGACGTCTTTCCCCGGGAGCATCAGGCGATCCAGGATGCGGCTGTCATCCCCAAACTGAAACTGCCGCCCGGTACCGTGATCCTTGCCGCCGATGACTCGGCCGTGGCGCGGATGATGATCGAGCAAGGCCTCAAGGCGATGGACGTGCCCTACATCATGACCAAGACCGGCAAGGAAGCCTGGGAGCGTTTGCAGACGATCTCGGCCCAGGCGGTGGCCGAAGGCAAAACCGTCAAGGACAAAGTGGCGCTGGTGCTGACCGACCTGGAAATGCCCGAGATGGATGGCTTTACGCTGACG
>NZ_JBWMAX010000369.1:0-1024 GCF_056521385.1 Rhodoferax sp. RT5P35
CACCTTTGGACCTTCCAGGGGCTGGATGCCGCCCGCCGCCTGTACGAAAGCCTGGGCTTTGTCCTGGCGCAAGAAGAACCCGGCAGCCAATGGGGCCAGGAAGTGGTGGAGCAGCGCTTCGTCCGGCTACGGGAAGCGACACCGACCGTGTAACGGCATTACTCCAGCGGCGGCGTGGTGGACAGCACCTCGTCCAGCGTGGTCAGCCCCTCGGCCACGCGCAGCGCACCGGCCAGGCGCAGCGGGCGCATGCCGTCGGCCACGGCCTGGCGGCGCAGCGCGTCGATGCTGGGGCTTTGGTTGACCAGGCCCTTGAAGGCCTCGGTCACGCTGAGCAGCTCGTACACGCCCATGCGGCCCATGAAGCCGGTCATGCGGCAGTCCACGCAGCCTACGGGCTTGTAAGGCGTGTACCCGGCATTGATCTTCCAGGGCTTGATGGCAGCCCCCAGGGTCTCTCGGGCCAGGGCCTCGTCGGGGGCGCGGCAGGATTTGCACAGGGTGCGCACCAGGCGCTGGGCCAGCACGCCCAGCACGGTGGCGTTGAGCAGGTAGGCGGGCACGCCCAGCTCCATCAGCCGGGTGAGGGCCGAGGGCGCATCGTTGGTGTGCAGGGTAGAAAACACCAGGTGGCCGGTCAGCGCGGCCTGGATGGCCATCTCGGCCGTGGCCAGGTCGCGGATTTCGCCCACCATGATGATGTCCGGGTCTTGCCGCATCAGGGCACGCAGGCCTTCGGTGAAGCCAAAGTCGAGCTGGGGCTGCACCTGGGTCTGGTTGAAACTGGGCTCGATCATTTCGATCGGGTCTTCCACCGTGCTGACGTTCACCTCTTCGGTGGCCACGCGCTTCAGGGTGGAGTACAGCGTGGTGGTCTTGCCCGAGCCGGTAGGACCAGTCACCAGAATGATGCCGTGCGGGCGCTTCACCAGCGCCTCCCAGCGCTGGGCGTCGTGCGGGGTGAAGCCCAGCGCGTCCAGGTCTTTCACGGCGGTGTCGGGGTCAAAAATGCGCATCACCATCT
>NZ_JBWMAX010000370.1:0-1024 GCF_056521385.1 Rhodoferax sp. RT5P35
GTGCTGCCCATGACGGATTCTTCTGCGCAGCTGGAAATGCTGGCGCGTTTGTGCGCCTTGCCGCGTGAAGGGAGTACGGTCGAATTCAAGTCCAACCTAGATGCGTCTGCCGATATCGGGCAGTATCTTTCTGCGCTGGCAAACGCGGCGGCGTTGCAGGGGCACGAACGGGCTTGGCTGGTGTGGGGCGTGGCAGACGGCTCGCACGCTATCAACGGCACCACCTTCAACCCCTTCCTGCGTAAGGAGGGCAACCAGTCGCTGACCATGTGGTTGCAGCACATGACTTCACCGCGCGCAGATTTTCAGTTCCACGGGCTGACTCTGCCGCAAGGCCAGGTTGTGATGCTGGAGATCCACCCCGCCCGCAGCGCGCCGATTGCGTTCCAAAACCAACGTTACATCCGCATCGACAGCCATAAAACCAAGCTGTCAGAACACCCGGACAAAGAGGCCCGTTTGTGGGCCATGTTGGGCCAGAAAGACGATTGGTCGGGTGAGCTGGTGCCTGGCGCGGGATGGAGCGACCTGGACCCGCTGGCACTGGATGCCGCCCGCAAGCGCTTCACCGAATACCTGCTGAAAAGTGAGTCGAACACTGAGCGCCATGCGCAAATTCGCGAGGAGGTCGCCGGCTACGACGTACCCACTTTGCTGAACAAGGCACGCATTACCCAGCAGGGACGGATCACCCGTTCGGCGCTGCTGCTTTTGGGGCGTGACGAAGCCGCACATTTTTTGTCACCCGTGGATGCCAAGATCAGCTGGATATTGCGCGACGCGGGCAACCGCACCGAGTCGTCACAGCACTTTGGCATTCCCTTGCTGCTTGCCACAGAAAAAGTATGTGCACAGATCCGCAATGTGACGATCGAGCACATGCCCGATGGCACCTTGTTTCCGACGGCGGTGCCACGCTACGACGCATGGGTGATGCGTGAGGCCTTGCACAACGCGGTGGCCCACCAGGACTATCGGTTAGGGGGAAAGATCAACGTGGTGGAACACCCGGAGCGGCTGGTGT
>NZ_JBWMAX010000371.1:0-1024 GCF_056521385.1 Rhodoferax sp. RT5P35
GAAGCGACCGCGCGACCAAAGGCGGGATAATACCGCATCTCCTGTGGCTAACCTGCGCCAACTGCGCGGAAACCCCGCTTTACTTTCGTTTGCAACCCTGTTTAAGACATGGCCCTGACTCTCCCAGAACTTGACCGCATCGCCAACCTGGCCCGCCTGGAACTCCAGGCCGATGAACGCGACCGCTTGCTGAACCAGCTGAACGGCTTTTTCGGCATCGTGGAAACCATGCGCGCGGTAAATACCAGGGGCATCGAACCCCTGGCCCACCCGGTGGCGGTGATGCACGACATCGTGCTGCGCCTGCGCGACGACGTGGTCAGTGAGCCCAACCGGCGCGAAGCCAACCAGCAAACCGCGCCCGCCGTTGAGCGCGGCCTGTTCCTCGTTCCCAAAGTCATCGAATAAAGCGCCATGAGTTTTTCTACACAGCTACACGACCTGAGCGTGGTCGAACTGGCGGCACTGCTGCGCGCCCGCAAGGTATCCGCCGTGGAAACCACCCGGCACTTTCTGGCCCGTGCCGAAACCCACGCCTCGCTGGGTGCCTACCTGGCCATGGACGAAACCGTCAGCCTGCGCCAGGCCGCCGCTGCCGATGCACGGCTGGCCAACGGCACCGCAGGCCCGCTGGAAGGCGTGCCCATGGCGCACAAGGACATCTTCGTCACCCAGGATTTCCCCACCACGGCGGGCTCCAAGATACTGGAAGGCTATCGCTCTTCTTTTGATAGCACGGTAGTGAAGCAGCTTGGGCAGCAAGGGGTGATTACGCTGGGTAAGCTGAACTGCGACGAATTCGCCATGGGCTCGGCCAACGAGAACTCGGCCTTCCAGCCGGTGCTGAATCCCTGGGACACCACGCGCATTCCGGGTGGCTCGTCGGGTGGCAGCGCCGCCGCCGTGGCCGCGCGCCTGGTGCCCGCCACCACCGGCACCGACACGGGCGGCTCGATCCGCCAACCGGCCTCGTTTTGCGGCATCACCGGCATCAAGCCTACCTATGGCCGCGCGTCCCGTTACG
>NZ_JBWMAX010000372.1:0-1023 GCF_056521385.1 Rhodoferax sp. RT5P35
CTCAGATGCGGTAACGGTCGATGAGCTGCTTGGCGATGACCTGGCGCAGGATTTCGTTGCTGCCCTCGCCAATCACCATCAGCATGCAGTCGCGGTAGTAGCGCTCGATCTCATATTCCACCGAGTAGCTGTAGCCACCAAAGATGCGCATGCCTTCCTGGGCGCAGAACACGCCCGCCTCGGAACCCGCCAGCTTGGCCATGGCGGCCTCCAGGTCGCAGCGCTCGCCCTTGTCGAACTTGCGGGCTGCGGCTTCGATCAAATGCTTGGCGCCTTCCACCTGGGTCACCATGTCGGCCAGCTTGAGCTGGATCGCCTGGTGCTGGCCGATGGGCTTGCCGAAGGCGCTGCGCTCCTGCACATAGCGCAGGCAGTGCTTGAGAGCGCCTTCGCCAATGCCCGCGCCGCGCGCCGCCACGTTGATGCGGCCCAGCTCCAGCCCGCCCGCGGTGTGGGCAAAGCCCTTGCCCTCCACGCCGCCCAGTAGCCGGTCGGCGGGCACGTGGTAGTTGTCGAAGTTCAGTTAGCAGGTGTCGATGGCGCGGTAGCCCATTTTCTTGAGCTTGCCAACCACGTTGTAGCCCGGGCCTTTCTCGGCGATGAGCATGCTCATGCCCTTGTGGCGCGGCTCGGCGTGCGGGTCGGTCTTGACCAGCAGCAACGTGAAGTTGCCGTGCAGGCTGTTGGTGATCCAGGTTTTGTTGCCGTTGACGACGTAGTGGTCGCCGTCCAGCCGGGCGGTGGTGCGGATGGCCTGCAGGTCGGAGCCGGCATTCGGCTCGGTCAGTCCCAGGCTGCCCCGGAATGCACCGGTGGCCATGATGGGCAGGTAGTGGTCTTTCTGCGCCTGCGTGCCGCTGCGTTCGATGGCCGAGGCCACGATCAGGTGCGAGTTGAAGATGCCCGAGGGTGCCATCCACACCGAGGCCACCTTGATGACGATTTGTGCGTAGGTCCAGGCCGACAGGCCCAGGCCGCCGTATTCCTCGCCAATGGTGGCGCCAAACAGGCCCAGCTCTTTCA
>NZ_JBWMAX010000373.1:0-1022 GCF_056521385.1 Rhodoferax sp. RT5P35
CGGTGGGCGGTGGTCATGGGTGGGTTCCTGTGGGGTATTTAGCGGGTTGAGGGCGGATGGTAGTCCTGAATGGTGACGGGGGTGTGGGCGGGGGTTTGCTGGATCTATCAGAGCGACATACCAAAAGACATGATCTATGTCCGACAACATTTAGGTGAAAACCAACTTTGGCTTTCAAAATGAAACACCCACTGAGTGCTGACTCTCAGTGGGTTTGATATTGGTGGAGGCCGTCATCTCTCGACAACTATCTATCCGCTCTCAGTTATTCCTTACACATCGGCCCGGCGCTTTAACCCCCATTAGTGACGCGCACTCGGACTTCACGGTTAGAAAGACGGTGAACAGGTTAGTTTTCATTTTGAACTCCAAGTTACAGATGAAAGAGATTTCAACCAACACAAAGAGAGAAAACGCCAGGCCGCTTGCAAGGTCTTGCACTAAGGCAACGGTAAACAGCATTACTGCCAAGTCATTACTTGCTCGATTCTACGGGTTTGCTTGAACCACAACTATGGACATACGATGTTCAACAATCAAACGGATCAATTACCCGATCTGCACCGGCTCCCCCGTGCGCGCACTCTCGTACAGCGCGTCCAGGATCTGCATCACCACCAGGCCCTCGTCGCCGCCCGCCGGGTGCGGGGTGCCGGTGAGAATGGCCTCGGCGTAATCGAACATGGCCGACTTGGCATCTACCGTGGGCGGGCACAAGAGCATGTCCACCGGCGCGCCGTTGACTTCGGTGTAGACGTGCGCGTCGAAGGTGTAGCCGCCACCCAGGTTCTTTTGCAGCAGCCCGGCCTTGGTGCCCAGCAGCCGGGTTTCCATCAGCTCGGCTTCCTGGATGTTGGCGGCCCAGGAGGCCTCTAGCGCCAGCGTGGCACCGTTGGAAAAGCGGATGAACCCGGCAGCCAGGTCTTCCACGTCAAAGGTCTTGCCGGCCTTCTGGGCCAGGTCGCTGGCGGTGGGGTTGTAGGTGCTGCCCATCACCCAGGTGGGTTGCGGGTAGCCCATCA
>NZ_JBWMAX010000374.1:0-1021 GCF_056521385.1 Rhodoferax sp. RT5P35
AGATGGTGGCGGTCAGGATGCGCGACTTGTCGCTACCGGCCAGGGCCAGCACGCTGTCGATCTGGTCCAGTACGCTTTGCGTCTGGGCGGCGATGGGCAGGCTGGCATCTTCAGGAATCTGCCCGGCCAGATAGGCCACGCCATTGTGGATGGTGGCATCGCACAGGCGGTTACCGGGGTTGATGCGCTGGATGGTCATGGTGTGGCTTTCAGGGAGTGGAAGGGGTAAATGCTTGGATCGTAAACATGTTGTATGGCTGGCCCCCAGGCCCTCCATCGCTGTGAACTGGCGGGGTCACACACAGGCCAGCGGGCGGTGGGGCTGTATAGGCAGCTTGGTGGTGATGGTGTCACCAGGGTGCACTGTGCCGCTGGCAAGCACTACCCCCATGACACCGGCTTTGCGCACCAGTTCTCCATCGGGCGTGCGCCCCAGCACGGCAGCGGTCAGGCCGGGTTGAAACTGGTTGAGCTGCGCACAGGGATTGCGCAGCCCCGTGATCTGAACGATGGCCGACGCGCCGATGTGCAGCTCGGCCCCGGTGGGCAATGCCAGCAGATCCAGGCCGCGGGTGGTGATGTTCTCGCCGATCTGCCCCGGCAGCACGGTAAAACCCTGCGACACCAATTCGTCAAACAACTCGCCCTGCACCAAGTGCACTTGCCGCAGATTGGGCTGCGTAGGGTCTTTGGCCACCCGCGAACGGTGTTGCACCGTAACCCCGCAGTGGGCATCGCCCTCAACCCCCAAGCCCGCGAGTAGCTGGATATGCGCCGTGGGGGTCTTGGAAAAGCCGTGCTTCGGGCTGGTGCTGACGGCTGTGACGTGGGCTTGCATCGGATGGGTTCCTCGGGGTTGTATTGCCACGGCCAAGTATCCCACCCAATGTTGTATGTGTCCTTAAAAACATGCACAATTAAAGGGCTTCCAAATGAAGGTTAATTAGGAGAAATCCATGCAAAGCATGACTATTGAGCAGCTACGCGTTGCCAATAACGCCGGGGGCGTTTCGGGCGTGAC
>NZ_JBWMAX010000375.1:0-1021 GCF_056521385.1 Rhodoferax sp. RT5P35
ATAAGCCCAGGCCTTGGCCACGTCCAGGCGGCCAGGGTCTACAAACCTGCCCATTTGGATGTCTTTGACCAGGGTCTGGTCGAACCAGGTGCCGGTGCCGCTGCCGAAAAAGTCCCCGGCGCGGATGACGATGGCACGCACACCGCTGCGGCGGATCTGCCCTTCCACGGCGATGCGCACCTGGCCCAGGGTGGTCTGGGCGCGCTGCGGCGTGCTTTCGGACAACAGCGCGGGCATGTCGGCACCAAAGTTGTAGACGTTGCCCATGAACATCAGGGTCGCGTTGAGCGCGAAGGTGATGGCGATGGCCGCGTCCGTCAGGGGCAAGGCCTGGGTTTCCCAGGCCTTGCGGGTGTAGGGCGGGTTCAGCGCATGCACCACCACGCTGGCACCCTGGGCCGCGCGGGCCACGGCGGCGGTGTCGTGCAGGTCAGCGGCCAGCCATTGCACACGCGGATGCGTGGTGGCGGGCGGCTCTGCGCCGGGGCGCACCAGGCCCAGTACCCGCCAGCCCGCGTCGGCAAAAGCCAGCGCTGCGGCCAGGCCGAAGCGCCCGCGCGCGCCCAAAATCAATACGGTGTCTTGCATGCGGTCCATCCTTTCAGGGTTAGGCCTGGATTGTGAAAACAACCCATCCAATTCACAATTGCATAGATATCCATACCTGAAATGCAAAACTGCATACCTCGCCATGATTCCCAGCCCCCGGCCTGCTTTTGACTGGCACCTGGTGCGCTCTTTTCTTGCGGCGCTGGACCACGGCAGCCTGCTGGGCGCGGCCAAGGTGCTGCACACCAGCCAGCCCACCCTGGGGCGGCATATTGCCGAGCTGGAAAGCCAGCTGGGCGTGGGCAGCACCTTCCACGTGCGCCTGCCCTTGGCACCCGGCCAGCCGGTAGAGGTCGTGCACGAGATGCTGCTGTACGAACTGCCCGGCCTGCGCATTCTGGCGGTGGACGACGTGCCGCAGAACCTGGAGCTGCTGTCTCTGGCCCTGGGCCAAGTCGGGCACCGGGTGACC
>NZ_JBWMAX010000376.1:0-1021 GCF_056521385.1 Rhodoferax sp. RT5P35
ACGCGTGATCAGCAAAAGCAGGGGAATTTCACAATCACTCAAGATGGAGACAGTATCACTAATAACCATACTAGTAGTAGCAACAGTAAGCAATGCAGATAAGATCTGCATCGGCTATCAATCAACAAACTCCACGGAAACTGTGGACACACTAACAGAAAACAATGTCCCTGTGACACATGCCAAAGAACTGCTCCACACAGAGCATAATGGGATGCTGTGTGCAACAAGCTTGGGACAACCTCTTATTTTGGACACCTGCACCATCGAAGGGCTAATCTATGGCAATCCTTCTTGTGATCTATCGCTGGAAGGAAGAGAATGGTCCTATATCGTCGAGAGACCATCAGCTGTTCACGGATTGTGTTACCCCGGGAATGTAGAAGATCTAGAAGAGCTAAGGTCACTTTTTAGTTCTGCTAGGTCTTATCAAAGAATTCAGATCTTCCCAGATACAATCTGGAATGTTTCTTACGATGGAACAAGCACAGCATGCTCAGGTTCATTCTACAAAAGCATGAGATGGTTGACTCGAAAAAACGGCGAGTACCCTACCCAAGACGCCCAATACACAAATAATCAAGGGAAGAACATTCTTTTCATGTGGGGTATAAATCACCCACCCACCGATGATACGCAAAGAGGGCTGTACACAAGAACCGACACCACAACAAGTGTGGCAACAGAAGAAATAAATAGGATTTTCAAACCATTAATAGGACCAAGGCCTCTTGTCAACGGTTTGATGGGAAGAATCAACTATTACTGGTCTGTATTGAAACCGGGTCAAACACTGAGAATAAAATCTGATGGGAATCTGATAGCCCCATGGTATGGGCATATTCTTTCAGGAGAGAGCCACGGAAGAATTCTAAAGACTGATTTAAAAAGAGGTAGCTGCACAGTGCAGTGTCAGACAGAAAAAGGTGGCTTAAACACAACACTGCCATTCCAAAATGTAAGTAAGTATGCATTTGGAAACTGCTCAAAGTATATTGGCATAAAGAGTCTCAAACTTGCA
>NZ_JBWMAX010000037.1:0-2271 GCF_056521385.1 Rhodoferax sp. RT5P35
TTACTGGCACTGGTTCTTTTTG
Organism: Rhodoferax sp. RT5P35; assembly: GCF_056521385.1. Lineage (NCBI taxonomy): Bacteria > Pseudomonadati > Pseudomonadota > Betaproteobacteria > Burkholderiales > Comamonadaceae > Rhodoferax > Rhodoferax sp. RT5P35. Next base: position 23 of record NZ_JBWMAX010000037.1, read on the forward strand.
ATCCAGCCCGCGCCGTTGCCCGAGCGCCTGATCCAGGCCGACCCCGCCGCCTATATCCGCGATGTGATGGGCAGCCGCAGCGCAGGGCTGGCCCCGTTTGACCCGCGTGCGCTGGCCGAGTACACCCGCGCGCTGGCCCTGCCGGGCACCGCCCACGGCCTGTGCGAAGACTACCGCGCCGCCGCCAGCATCGACCTGGAACACGACCGCGCCGACCGTGCCGCCGGGCACCGCCTGCCGATGCCGCTGCTGGCGCTGTGGGGCGCGCAGGGCGTGGTGCACCGCTGCTTCCAGCCGCTGGCCGAATGGCAGCGCGTGGCCATGGACGTGCGCGGCGAGCCGCTGCACTGCGGCCACTACATCGCCGAAGAAGCGCCCGAGGCCCTGCTGGCCAAGGTGCTGTCCTTCCTGATGGGAGCCACGGTATGACGGCCCTTATGACCACCCGCACCCTGTACCAAAAACTCGTCGCCAGCCACACCGTGGCGGTGCTGGACGCACAGAACGTGCTGCTGTTTTGCGACCTGCACCTGATGAACGAATACACCAGCCCGCAGGCCTTTGCCGGGCTGCAAGAACAAGGCCGTGGCGTGCCCATGCCGGGGCAAAACGTGGCGGTGGTTAGCCATGTGATCCCGACCACGCCTACGCCTTGGCGGGTGATTACCGATGCCGCCCCGGCCCTGCAAGCCAGCAACCTGCAGCGCAACTGCGTGCAGCACGGCATCCCGCTGTTTGACACCAACGACGCGCTGCAGGGCATAGAGCATGTGATTGCGCCCGAGCACGGCATGGTGCGGCCCGGCATGGTGATTTTGTGCGGCGACAGCCACACCACCACCTACGGCGCGCTGGGGGCACTGGGCTTTGGCATCGGCACCTCGGAGGTGGAGCATGTGCTGGCCACCCAGACCCTGGTGTACCGGCTGGCGCAAGATATGCGCATCCGCATCGACGGCCAGTTGCCCGCGGGCACCACGGCCAAGGACCTGATCCTGATGGTGATCGGCCAGATCGGGGCCCAGGGCGCGCGCGGCTTTGTAGTGGAGTTTTGCGGCAGCGCCATTGCAGCCTTGTCGGTTGAGGCGCGCTTCACCCTGTGCAATATGGCGGTGGAGGCGGGCGCACGCGGGGCGCTGATTGCACCCGATGCCACGGCCATCGACTACGTGCTGGCCCGCGCGCCCGACATCCAGGGTGCGGTGCAAGATGGCGCACTGGCCCATTGGGCCACGCTGCACAGCGACCCCGGCGCGGTGTTCGATGTGGAACACCGCTTCGATGCCCGCAGCGTGGCACCGCACGTCACCTGGGGCACCAGCCCCGACCAGGTGGTGGCGATAGACGGCTGCGTGCCCCGGCCCGAGGCCCAACCCGAAGGCCCGGTGCGCCGCAGCACCGAGCAGGCCTTGCGTTACACCGGGCTGGCAGCAGGCGCGGCCATTGCGGGTACGCCGGTGCAGCACGTGTTCATTGGCTCCTGCACCAACGCCCGCATCGAGGACCTGCGCGCCGTGGCCGCCGTGGTGCGCGGGCGGCACGTGGCTGCGGGCGTGCGGGCCATGGTGGTACCGGGCTCGGGCGCGGTGAAGCAGCAGGCCGAGCGCGAAGGCATTGCCCAGCTGCTGCTGGACGCGGGCTTCGAATGGCGGCAACCCGGCTGCTCGATGTGCTTGGCGATGAACGGCGACCTGCTGGCACCCGGCGTGCGCTGCGCGTCCACCACCAACCGCAACTTCGAGGGCCGCCAGGGGCGCGGGGCCATCACCCATTTGATGGGCCCGGCCATGGCCGCCGCCGCCGCTGTGACCGGCTGCATTACCGATGTCCGCACCCTGGAGCTGCACCATGCTTGATACCACCCAGATCGAAGGCCGCATGGCCGCCATCCGCACCGAAAACCTCGACACCGACCAGATCATGCCCAAGCAGTTTCTGCACGGCATCGACAAATCTGGCCTGGCCCAGGGCCTGTTGTACGACCTGCGCTTTGACGGCCAGGGCCAGCCGCGCCCCGACTGCGTGCTGAACCAGCCCGCCTACGCCCATACCCGGGTGCTGGTGGCCGGGGCCAATTTCGGCTGCGGCTCCAGCCGCGAGCATGCCGTGTGGGGGCTGCAGCAGTACGGCATCCAGGCGGTGGTTGCACCCAGCTTTGGCGAGATTTTTTACTCCAATGCCATGAACAACCGCCTGCTGCTGGCCATGCTGCCGCAGGCGCAAATCGACGCACTGGCCCAGGATGCCGA
>NZ_JBWMAX010000377.1:0-1020 GCF_056521385.1 Rhodoferax sp. RT5P35
TGTTTGATCGCCAAGCGGACGGCCCAGTTCATGTGGCGCGACCAGCAAACCATGCAGGCATAGGCCGCCACGGCTTCACCATCAAGCTGCAGGAGGCGGTGTTGGAGACGGCCGGTGCTTGGGAAAAATTTACGTGAAATCAGGGTCTAGCGCTTATCTCATAAGCGCAAGCAGCTATCAAAATTGACTTTCTGGCTACCCACTCACGTCCCCTTCCTCCCCATCGCCCACTTCACCCCCTCAAACCACAGCAGCCCCACCACCGCCAGCCCGCCGCAGGCCAGCAGCATCCCCACCGTCGGCTGCTCAAATGCAAACAGCCTGCCCACCGCCGGGATGCCCAGCACGCAAGCCAGCAGCAGCACGGTGGCGGCGGTGATCCAGGCGAAATAGCGGTTGCGGGCGGCGCCTTGGCGCCAGGACGGGTGGGTCCAGCTGCGGTTGGCGTAGATCAGGCCCAGGTTGGCCAGCACCAGCACGGTGAACACCAGGGCGCGGGCCATGTCGTCGGAGGTGCTGAGGGCCCGCGCCCCGGCGTACACGCCCAGCAGCAGTGCCAGCAGGCCGCTGCCTTGCCACAGGCCACGGGCCACCACGCTGCGGTCGAACAGGTGGGCGTTGGCGGGGCGGGGTGGCACGGCCATGGCGTCGGCTTCCAGCGGCTCGGCTTCAAACACCACCGAGCAGGCCGGGTCGATGATGAGCTGCAAAAACAGGATGTGCACCGGCATCAGCAGCATGGGCCAGCCCAGCAGCACCGGCACCAGCGACAAGCCGACGATGGGCACGTGCACGCCCACCACAAACACGATGGCCTTGCGCAGGTTGGCAAACACGCGGCGGCCATAGCGCACTGCGGTGACGATGGAGGCAAAGTCGTCGTTCAGCAGCACCAGGTCGGCGGCCTGGCGGGCCACTTCGGTGCCGCGTGCGCCCATGGCCACGCCGATGTGGGCGGCCTTGAGGGCGGGCGCGTCGTTCACGCCGTCGCCGGTCATGGCCACCACGTCGCCGCGTGCG
>NZ_JBWMAX010000378.1:0-1020 GCF_056521385.1 Rhodoferax sp. RT5P35
ACCGGCTGCATCCACAGCGTGCTGACGATGCCCGCAATCACCAGGCCCATGACGATGAAAAAGCCCCAGGGCTCGATGCGCGACACCAGTACCGCCTGGCGGTAGGGCAGCAGCCCCACCAGAATGCGGCCCCCGTCCAGTGGCGGCAGCGGGAACAGGTTGAAGGCGAACATCACCACATTGACCAGCATGCCCGCCTTGCACATCTTCAGGAAAAACGGTTCGGTAGTGCCGGTGGCCACCAGCAGATACATCAGCACGCCCCACAAAAAGGCCTGGATCAGATTGGCCCCCGGGCCCGCCAAGGCCACCCACACCATGTCGCGCTTGGGGTTGCGCAGGTTGCCAAAGTTGACCGGCACCGGCTTGGCGTAGCCAAACAGAAAGGTGCCCGAGGTGGCGAAGTACAGCATCAGCGGCATCAGGATGGTGCCGACCGGGTCGATGTGCGACACCGGGTTGAGGGTGATGCGGCCCAGCGCGTAGGCGGTGTTGTCGCCAAAATGCCGTGCCGCATAGCCGTGTGCCGCCTCGTGCAGGGTGATGGCGAACAGCACCGGTAGCGCATAAATGGCGACGGTTTGAATGAGTTGTGCAATATCCATCGGGCAATTGTCTCAGAGGGGTGGCGTGCAGCGCGTCACAGGCCGAGCGCAGCCACTGAACCGCGTCCCTCTCGAATGATCACGGGCTCAGCGCCTGTCAGGTCGACCACGGTGGTGGGCTCCAGGGCGCAGGCACCGGCGTCGATCACGGCGGCAATCTGGTTTTTGAAGCGCTCAAGAATGTCCTGTGCGTCATTGAGCGCGTCGGTTTCCCCGGGCGGAATCAGCGTGGTGGCCAGCAAGGGGCCGTGGTGCAGCGCCAGCAGCTCTTGCAAGACCTTGTGCTCAGGCACGCGCAAGCCGATGGTCTTGCGCGCCGGATGACTCAGGCGGCGCGGCACTTCCTTGCTGGCTTCCAGAATGAAGGTGTAAGGCCCGGGCGTGGCGGACTTGATCAACCGAAACTGCTGGTTGT
>NZ_JBWMAX010000379.1:0-1019 GCF_056521385.1 Rhodoferax sp. RT5P35
CGGTGGTCTAGCCCAAACGATGCGGCGTTGGCGCGGATGTTCACTACCCGCTCGGCGTGCTGCTCCACCGCGCTGGACGTGCCGCCCGCCAGGCACCACTCCACCGACACCGAGCCCGACCCTGCGCCCAGGTCCCACAGGTGTTCGCCGGGGCGGGGTGCCAGGGCGCTGAGGGTGAGGGCGCGGATGGGTGATTTGGTGATTTGGCCGTCGTGGGCAAAGCCGTCGTCGGGCAGGCCGGGTGTGTGCGGTAAGCCCAGAGGGCCCGATACCTGTACAGCGACCGCAACAGGGCTTTGGATGTCTGCAAAGTCCAGTGTGCTGGCCACGCACTGGCGTATGCGTTCGCGCGGGCCGCCCAGGGCTTCCAGCACCCAGACGGGGGACGCACCCAAGCCTTGCTGGGTCAGCCACTGCGCAAAGTCGCGCACCGCCGGGCCATCGCGCAGCAGGCACAGCAGTTGCGCGCCGTGGTGCAATGCCGGGCGGCTACGGGCAAAGGGCGCGGCGTGCAGGGCCAGGCAGTGCACGGTTTCCAGCCGCCAGGCCAGGCGCGATGCGGCCAGCGAGAAGGTCGAGGGTGCCGGAAAAGCCTGCCATTCGCCGGGTGCCAAATGGCTTGCCAGGCTGCCACCCGCACCAAACCAGAACGGGTCGCCCGAGGCCAACACGGCCACCGGCTGGCCGCGCAGGGCCAGCACCGGGGCGATGTCAAACGGCAGCGGCCACTCCAGGCCCCGGCTGCCCACACCGGCCAGCGCCAGGTGCCGCGCGCCGCCAAAGACGTGCTGCGCGCGCGCCAGGGCCGAGCGGCTACCATCGCCCAGGCCATGCAGACCATCTTCTCCGATACCTATGATTGATAGCCAGGGTTCAGCCATTCAGCACCTCCTTCCACGGGTCCTCGTTTTGGGCGGCACCACGGAAGCCAGCCGCCTGGCCCAGGCCTTGGCGCTGGCGGGCGTGGACGGTATTTTTTCGTACGCAGGCCGTACCAGCGCGCCCATCGCCCAGCCGCT
>NZ_JBWMAX010000380.1:0-1019 GCF_056521385.1 Rhodoferax sp. RT5P35
GAACATGGCGCAAAACGGCACGCTGGCGGCGCGGTCGGTGGCGCGGGCCAGCAGGGCCTCAAAGGCCGGGCGGTTGGCCAGGCCGGTGAGCGCATCGTGGTTGGAGGTCCAGGCCAGGCGTTCCCGATGTTCGCGCGAGGCGGTGACGTCTTCCACCGTCCAGACGGTGCCTTGCGAGCGGTCGCCCGGCACCACGGCGCGGCCCCGCATATGGGCCCAAAATAGCGCGCCCGTGCTGCGCTGCAGTTCCACTTCGCCCTCAAAAGCTCCGCTCTGCATGAAGGCCGGGTGGGCCCGTGCCGAAAGGGCCTGGTAGGCCTCGGGCGAGGGGTGGATGCGCAGCGTGGGCTGGCCCACGAGCTGGTGCTTGTCGAGCTGAAAGATTTGGCAGAACTGGCGGCTGACCAGTTCAAAGTGCCCATTGCGGGTCAGGGTGATGCCGACCTCGGCATGGTCCAGCACCGCGGCCAGCTTGGCCAGCAGGGCCTGGGTTTCGCTTTGTTTTTGCTGGCGTTGCTCGACCACCTGTTGGAACGCGTGGGCCAGTTGGCCGACTTCGCCCCGGTCGCTCGGCCAGGCCTCGGCGGGGTTGGCCCCTTCCCACAGCATCTTTTTGGCGCGCAGGCGCAGTTCGGAAATGGGGCGGGTGAGGCGCCAGGCCATGACACCGGCCAGCAGGGCTACCAGCAGCCCGACCCCCACAGCGGCTTTCCAGGCGGTGGCCTGGGCCGCTTTCACGGGCTGCATGGCCACTTCCAGCGGGGTCAGGCGCACCAGCGTCCAGCGTGAGCCGGGAATTCCGGCCATGGCCACCAGGTGGCCTTGTTCCAGAACGGCGGTTCCGGTGGTCTCGATCGGGCCGCCTCTGGCCTGCCAGCGCTGGAACACGCCCGCCAGGCCCGGTTCATCCGCCGCCTGGGCCATCAAGCGGGCAGTGTGGGTACGGCCCAGCAGCAACCCGGCCTGGTCCATGATGAGCACGCGCGAACCATCCTGGCGGGCCACGCGGGTTACCTCTG
>NZ_JBWMAX010000381.1:0-1018 GCF_056521385.1 Rhodoferax sp. RT5P35
CTCGTAACCCTCGAACAAAGGAGCCCACGCTGGCTCATGCTGTCGCCCCTTGTCGTAAACAATGCCGATCGATGGCACGTGCGAGGTGCCTATACCGCCGATGATCTTGGCCAAACGATTGTCTCCCGATTAGTTCGATGTATGCAAAATGAACCTGGCTTCACGACTGGCGATCCGCCAGCAGTCAGCAAGTTTATGAAATCGGTCGATGAACTCGCCTACGGCAGCTGGTTGCCGGCACGGCCGTCCTTGCGGGCCAGCGTCGTCGGTTGTCGAGCCAGACCAAACCTGGACGTAACTGACAGAGCTTGCTTCGGTCTCGGAATGGACATCGACGCGGATGTTGCTTACAAGATGCAGTGTGATTCGCTCCGGCGAGCGCAATGCATAGGCGTCGTAGATGGCAATGCGGCCACAAAGCACCGTTCCACCCGGCCTGACAAGCATGCCATGATCAGTGAACAGGCCAGACAGCTTCTGTGCTTGGTTGGCGTCAGCGAAGGCTGCCGCGTCCATAACAAGTCGCTCTCAGGCGCGTTCAATGGAATGACGCTGAAGTTCATCCATGATCGCGGTCCTCACCCTGTAGCCATTGGTACAAGGCCATTGAGGTTGCCTCCGGTTGCTCCATCGTTGTCATGTGGCCCGAGTCCTCGATAACAACTAGGCGCGACTGGGGCAGCGATGCCTGCATCTCCTGGTGCCTTTGCAAAGGACTCCATGCATCCTGCCGACCGCACAGCAACACGGTTGGACAGGTAACTCCGCCCAGGATCGATCTGGCATTCGGACGATTGAGCAGCGCGTTGATCTGAGCCTCAAAGATGTCCGTACTGCTTCGCTCGATCATCTCCAGGATTTCCCCGAAAACCTGCGTTTTCAACCGTGACGGATGCACCATGCCTTGGGCCCATTGCTGACCCATGGTCCGCATCCCATTTTCTCTGGCTTCTTGCAGAAGCCGAAACCGCTTGGAGCGCTCCTGTTCGCCCTCCTCACCCAAGGCAGTTGGATCGAT
>NZ_JBWMAX010000382.1:0-1018 GCF_056521385.1 Rhodoferax sp. RT5P35
TGGAATGCCCAGGTAGACCTGCTGGGCACGGCCGGGCTGACCTACTCGCTGGTAAAAGAGTTTTAACCCGCTTTGGGCGCCACTTTTTAAGCCTTTGAAAAGCCCATTTTTTATGGGCTTTTTTGGGATCTGGTCGGCTGAAAAAATCGCCAGATTGCCGCACAATGAACGTATCTCCACCACGGTACGCCGCCATGCCCACAGCCGCTTTTTGCCCTGATGTGCGTTTGCCTCCACGCTTTGGCGCGGTGCTGGCCCTGCTGTGTTGCAACGGAGGGGCGTTGGCGCAGGATGCCGACGAGGCCGCCGCAGGGGCTCCGCAGCTGGAGCTGGCCACGCTGTCCATGCCAAACTTGCAGCGTGCCGATGCACGGCCCGATTCCCGCCTCACCCTGACTGGCTGGTCCGGCCCCGCAGACCGGGCGGGCTTTGGGCTGGGCGTGGGGTTGACGGCCCGGCAGCACAACCTGGCAGGGGATGGGCGCCATACCCCCGGTGGATTGGACCTGGGCCTGCATTGGCGCTCTGCCGACCGGGGCCAGGGCCGCGTGCGCATCGGGGTGTGGCAGCAGGTGGGCTCCTGGCCCGACCCTGTGCCGGGCATTGCCAGCCAAACCGCCAACCCCATGAACTACAGCACCCGGCTGGAGATGCAGTTCAGCGCCGCCAGTGCCCGCGGCATCCAGTTTGAGCTGGGCGGGGCCTTGGGCATGCAGCTCAACAAAAACGACCGGGTGGTGCTGCGCGTGAGCCGGGGTCGGCCCATGGTGTATTACCGGCTGCGCTTCTGATTCACACCCAGCCCATCGCACCCAGGGCCGCGCCAACCCCCAGCAGCCACAAAATGTGCACCTTGGTGCGCCACACCACCAGTGCGCTCAGGCCCGTCAACAGCCACAGCGGCCAATCACGCACCAAACCATGCTGGGCACTCGACAGCAGCCAGCCGGTGGCCAGCATCAGCGCAATCACGAGCGGGGCCATGCCCTGCTTGAAGGCCCGCACCGCGCGCAGCTCG
>NZ_JBWMAX010000383.1:0-1017 GCF_056521385.1 Rhodoferax sp. RT5P35
GTGTTCATGGCCATCATCTTCACCTTCGGTTTCACCGAGGCACCCAATGCCATTGGCGAAAAGCTCGGCCATATCGGCGAAGGCCGCACCCTGGGCTACTCGGCGCACGGCGCTGGCGGCATGCTGACCTTGTTTGTGCGTGCCGTGATGTGCAACTGGATGGTGTCCACCGGCGTGGTGGCGGCCATGATGTCTACCAGCGTTTCGGGCAAGGCCATCGGCATGTGGATGCCCATCATGGTGTTTTTCTACATGGGTTTTGAGCACAGCATCGTCAACATGTTTTTGTTCCCCACCGGTCTGATGCTGGGCGGCAAGTTCACCATGATGGACTACATCATTTGGAACGAAATTCCCACCGTGCTGGGCAATCTGGTGGGCGGTTTGACTTTCGTCGGCCTGACCCTGTATTCGACGCATTACAAGACGGCCCCCAAGCGCGCCATCGGCTGAAATCGGCATGACCCACGCCTTGCGTGTGACGCTCGGCCAGCACTCGCGGGCCGGGCGTAAAAGGGTTGAAGGCGCAGAGTGCGCCGTTCGCATCAACCAGGACTTCCATGGTGCCATGCTGCCCCTGGAGCCCTTGCGCAGCAGCAAGGGCATTGTGGTAGCACAGGCCGACGGCATTGGCTCCAGCGCGGTGAGCCAGGAGGCCAGCGCGGCGGCGGTGCGCGGTTTTCTGGACGACTACTACGCCACGTCCGATGCCTGGTCGGTGCGCCGCTCTGCCCAGCGGGTGCTGGGCGCTACCAACGCCTGGCTGCACGCGCAAACCATGCGCAGCCATGCACGGTTTGACAAAGACAGTGGCTACGTCTGCACCTTCAGCGCCCTGGTGCTGAAGGGGCGCGAGGTGCACCTGCTGCATGTGGGCGACTCGCGCATCTACCGGCTGCACCCGCAGTCGCTGGAACAACTGACCGAGGACCACCGCGTCCACCTCTCCAGCGCCGAGTCCTATCTGGGCCGTGCGTTGGGCGTGGGCCCAAATGTGGAGATCGACTACCGCTGCCT
>NZ_JBWMAX010000384.1:0-1017 GCF_056521385.1 Rhodoferax sp. RT5P35
CGGTAACAAATAAAAATGGGTGGTCCTATGAAATTAACTCTTGGGGCAGTGCGGCGAATCGGGGTCTCAATGGGGCTGCTTGCTGCCTTGTCAGGTGTGGCGGGTGCTCAAATACTTGCCAAGCCCACAGGGCCGGTGATTTTGAGCATTGGTGGGCAGATCAGCCAGCGCAACGCGGGCGAATTCGCCGAGTTCGACGCTGCCATGCTGGACGCCTTGAAGGTCAACCAGTTTTCGACCACAACACCGTGGCATAAGAATTCGGTTGCTTTTTCAGGCCCCTCACTGCAAAACGTTTTGAATGCGGTTGGGGCAAAAGGCAAGGTGCTGCGTATGAAGGCGCTCAATGATTATGAAATCAAAGTGCCTTTTGACGATGCCGCCGAATTCGGCCCCGTGCTGGCCCGTCGGGCGGATGGCGCCGAGTTGACGATTCGCACCAGAGGGCCACTGTTCATGATCTACCCTTTTGACAGCAAACCCAAACTCAAAAACGATACCTACTATTCGCGCTCTATCTGGCAACTCACAAAAATTGTTGTTGAGTAAGGTGTAGTTTGCCTGGCCCATCTTGTCTTGCCCAAAGTAAGCCATGAAGATTCATGGTTTGTATGCTGGAATCAAGTTGCCTGTTCGCCGCTTGTTGTTGGGGCTGGGTGTGTTCATTTTGGTCACGGTCGCCGGCCTCGCCTGGTTTCAGTACCAGCAGGTGGAGCGGGTCACGCGTGGTTCGTCACAAGGGCGTGACAACTTTGTGTGGGAGTTCTATGTACTGGAGTTGCAGCTGATCCGCTACCAGGATGCGCTGCGTGAAGCGCTTGCCCAGAAAGACAAGTCCGCGCTGCTGGCGCAGGCCAGCGATCAATACAATATGTTTGCCAGCCAGGTGCTGCTGTTCGAGACCAGTCGGAGTCGGGAGATCATGGCGGGGCATGAGGCCTTCAGTCAAGCCTACACCCAATCGCGGTCTTATCTCGAGAAGACCGATCCCTACCTGGAGAAGAGTCCCCAAGCCCG
>NZ_JBWMAX010000385.1:0-1016 GCF_056521385.1 Rhodoferax sp. RT5P35
GCTGCGCATCGGCGGGCAGGATTGGCGCTGCATCAGCGGCTACGGGCATGCACCAGAGCACATTGCGCTGTACTGCGCCGAGACCCAGGTGCTTATCGGCGGCGACATGATGCTGCCGCGCATATCCACCAACGTCAGCGTGTTCGATGTAGAGCCCGAAAGCAACCCGCTGCAGCAGTTTCTGGACTCGATCGACAAGTTCGCACCCCTGCACCCCGACACCCTGACCCTGCCCGCGCACGGCAAGCCCTTCCAAGGCCTGCACACCCGCATCCAGCAGCTGCACGACCACCACCGCGACCACCTGGCCCAGGTGATGGCCTTTGCCCGCCAGCGGCCCTGCAGCGCAGCCGACATCCTGCCCGTGCTGTTCAGCCGCACGCTCGACCTGCACCAGACCACCTTCGCCATGGGCGAGGCGGTGGCGCATCTGCACAAGCTGTGGGTGGATGGGTATTTACGGCGTACACAGGATGCGGATAGGGTCTATCGGTTCGCTCCGACAAGCTTGCACTACCCCGAAACCATGCCGCTGGAACCCAGCGAAGCGATGCCGGTCAGCGCCTGAGAACGGGTTTTAAACCTCATCCCACTTCGGCACCACCACAGCGCGCAGCTCCGCCCGCAGCGGCACGTAGCCCGGCAGGATGGAAGCCACCGTGGCCCAGAACTGGGCGCTGTGGTCCATGTAGCGCAGGTGGCTCAGCTCGTGCACCACCACGTAGTCGATGACCGCCATGCGGGGGTGCAGCAGCCGCCAGTTCAGCCGGATCGAGCCCAGGGTGCTGGCGCTGCCCCAGCGGGTGGTGGCGTTGGACAAGGCCAGGCGCTTCCACTGCACCGCCAGTTGCGGTGCAAAGTGGTTCAAGCGCTCTACAAACAAAGCCCGCGCCTGCAGCAGCATCCATTTGTGCACGGCAGCGCGGATGTGCGCAGGCGCGGAATCCAGCGGCAGGCCCAGGTGCAGGCAGTTGTCGATCAGCAGCGCGCCCTTGTGCACCCGGTGCAGCGCGGGC
>NZ_JBWMAX010000386.1:0-1016 GCF_056521385.1 Rhodoferax sp. RT5P35
TGTTAAAAGGAGCTGCTTGCGCTGAATTAATAAGCGCGGGAGGCACTTTTCATTTAAATTTTTGTAGAGGGCAACTGTGGGAACTTAGGCTGGTGGCTTGCATGCGGGCCACCAGCCATTTTTTTGCCTGCAGCAATATCCGCATAAGCACATGTGGAACGCGTCGTTGGCAACGCTCGCCTGGGCCGCTACCGTGGTGGTTTCGTTTTCTGCAAAGTGAATCCATGCAAGTGCAAGCCCTCGGCCCCACCATTGGTGCGCTGGTGTCCGATATCGACCTGACCCTCCCCTTGAACGACCCCCAGCGCGACGCGCTGCTGGCGGCGCTGCTCCAGCACCACGTGCTGTTCTTTGAAAACCAACCGCTCACCGCACCCCAGCACCGCGACCTGGCGGCCTGTATTGGCAGTCTGCACATTCACCCCATCTACCCGCAGCACGCCGAGACCCGCGAGATCATCCTGCTGGACACCGACCTGGACAACCCGCCCGACAACGACAACTGGCACACCGATGTGACCTTCATCGACACCCCGCCCATGGGGGCTTTGTTGTCGGCCCGGCATTTGCCCCCATCCGGCGGCGACACGCTGTGGGCCAGCGGCATTGCGGCCTACGAGGCTTTGTCGGAGCCGTTTCGGCGCTTCATCGACCCGCTGCACGCCGAGCACGACTTTGCCCAGTCGTTCCCGGCCTGGCGCTATGCCCGCACACCCGACGAGCGGCAGCGCTGGGAGGCCGCCAGTGCCAAGAACCCGACGGTGGTGCACCCGGCGGTGCGCACCCACTCTGTCAGCGGGCGGCGCGGCCTGTTCGTGAACGAGGGCTTTACCAGCCGCATCGTCGAGCTGGAGAAGAAGGAGAGCGATGCGGTGATGGCCTTTTTGCGTGTCCACATCGCCAAGCCCGAGTTCACCGTGCGCTGGCGCTGGAAGCAGTTTGACCTGGCCTTCTGGGACAACCGGCTGACCCAGCACTACGCCACGGTGGACTACCTGCCGCACCGCCGCGTGATG
>NZ_JBWMAX010000038.1:0-2246 GCF_056521385.1 Rhodoferax sp. RT5P35
AGCTATCGTGGTCGTCGCGGTCAAACACGGCATAGACCTGGTCGAAGCTCTTGGCGCGAATGCCTTTGCGTAGATCACCTTCTTCAAACAGTTGCTGGGCGTAGCGCACCACCTGGATGGGCGCGGTGCCCAGTTGACCCGGCTGTACTTCCACATTGGCGGAATGCAGATGGTGCGCAGCGCGGATCTCTTCCAGATACAGCGGCTCGGTTTTGCTGCCCTCGGTCACGACCAGGATGCGGGCGTAACTGGCACGTTGCGCCTCCTTGCCCGTCTTGCGACGCAACTGCCGGTCTTTGGCCTGGTTGGCGCGCCCCATCAGAGCGTCACCCCCAAAGCCTGGTTGCGCAGGAGCGGCAGCGCGCCGTAGCGCCCTTGCAGATAGCCGCGCTCCAGCGCTTCATTCTTGCGCGGGCTGAAGTCCAGCAGCGGGTACAGCGACGAGCTTTGGTCCGGGCGCTTTTCCACAAACCAGACCTGGTCGCGCCGGAACAGGCCGTAGGCATCGAGCAGCGAGGTGTCGTGCGTAGTAAAGACGAGCTGTGCGCCGCCGGTATTGGCTTCAGGCCGGTGAAACAAGCGCACCAAAGCCTGCACCAGCAGCGTGTGCAGGCTGGTGTCGAGCTCGTCCACCGCCAGCGTCAGCCCCTTGTTCAGGATGTCCAGGATCGGCCCGGTGAGGAACAACAGGTTGCGGGTGCCACTGGATTCGTCTGCCAGGTCAAAGACCGCCTTGCCCTGCTCGGTGGCGTGGTGAAACTTCACTTCCTCCACCGCCTGCTCACCGGCTGTCTCCTCGCGTTTGCCGGTAGCCAGATCGAAATTGATGGTGTGCACCATGGCCTGCTGGGTGGCCACTTCAATGTCGGCAATGCTGGTGTCCGCCGCCTGCAGAAACGCGCAAATCGCTTTGCGCTGTGCCTCGTGCTTGAGCATTTGCACTGAAAACTGCGGCGACAAAGGCGTTTGCTCGTTGAAGATCACAAGCCGGTTGGCGAACCAGTCAAACACCGGGCGCATCGCCTCGCTGTTGAGCTGCACGGCCACCGACAGGAACAAGGCATTCGGCCGGGTTGCACCCTCCCACAGGTTCTTGGCGCCCTTCAGGCCCGAGCCAAACTCGTACACATCCTTGCCGCTCTCGGCATCGAAGTGGCGCTCAAACCAGCGTTGCGGCTTGAACGCCTTGTAGACCAAAAGTTGCTCACTCACGATGCGTTGCGTATCCATGGCAAACCCGTACTGGTAGCGCACACTGCCCAGGACAAAGGTGACTTCGAACGCGGTGGGCTGGCTGCCCGATGTGGCATCCAGCTTGAAGGGCTGGAGCCGGTCAAAAGCCTGCCCCGGCTGCAGCGCCGCCGACTGCAGCACCACACCACGCATGAATTGCAGCGCCTTGACGAGGTTGGACTTGCCACTGGCGTTGGCACCGTACACCACCGCGCTCTTGAGTACATGCGGCGCCGCCTTCAGCCCGGTAGCCAAGGCATGGGTGTCCAGCAAGGTCTTGTCCGTGGACGCCACCAGACTAAGCACCTGCTCGTCGCGCAGGCTGCGGAAGTTCTTGGTGCGGAACTCGACTAGCATTGTGTTTATCCAGGTGGGAGTAAAAATATTCTGAAATTATGATCCATTGAAGCAAATAGTTAATTTATTTCTACTTACTTGGGGTTTTTGATGGGGAAAAGGAGATGGGGGCAGCAGACGAAGAGGCCTTGGGGCATGAGAGGAGTCGAATCCTGGGCTTGGATAAGAAATTAGCCTCCATTGCTTATTCCATCGGCGTGACAAGCTACTTTAAATATAGCAACTGGTTGCGCCCGCTTTGATGGGAGTTGGCCTTACGCGTCGCTTGCTAGAGCTTGTGTTTTGTGCTTCACAGTGCAACATGACTCCCTGCGCCTAGTTGCGGTGTACGACTACGCTTAGGCAGGTAGAGCTGAATGTCGGCCCCGCATTAGATTTTTCTGGATGCCTAAGTGAACGTAAGCTTCGCCGCGAGAGCGGAGATCGGCGGCACCCCGGCCAACGTTCGAAGGAAAGCCGAGAGCGAACACGAACGAGGTTTAGCGAGCTTTGCTTGCCTGCGCAGTCGCTTCAGAACTGCACAGTACGATTGTATTTATGACGCACACAATCACCATGGCCTTCCTCCTGCAAGCTGCGAAGCTGCTGACCACGAACGCAGACGAAGGCGGCGGCGGTCTCTCGGGTGGCCAAGCTGTTGAGCTAACGGTCGCGTA
>NZ_JBWMAX010000387.1:0-1015 GCF_056521385.1 Rhodoferax sp. RT5P35
GCCCGCCACGCAGGACGCGCCGGTGTTCCGCTTTTTGCGGGGCATCAGCACCTTCAGCAAGCCCGTGTTGGCGGCCGTGTGTGGCCCGGCGGTAGGCATCGGCACCACCCTGCTGTTCCACTGCGACCTGGTCTACGCGGGCGACAACGCGCAGTTCTCCATGCCGTTTGTCAACCTGGGCTTGTGCCCTGAGGCGGCGTCCAGTTACCTGGCGCCCCAGCGCATGGGCTATGGCCGGGCGGCTGAGGCCTTGTTGCTGGGTGACCCCTTCATGGCCGAGGCGGCGCTGGAGATGGGGCTGATCAGCCGCATCGTGCCGCCGTCCGAGGCCGCCGCACTGGCGCAGCGCCAGGCGCAAAAACTGGCGGCAAAACCGATCAGCTCGTTGATCGAGACCAAGCGGTTGATGAAAAAAGGCCAGGCCACGGTGGTGGCCGAGCGCATGGTGGAAGAGGGCGCCAGCTTCGGGCGCATGCTGCGCGAACCGGCGGCACGCGAGGCCTTCACGGCCTTCATGGAAAAGCGCAAACCTGATTTTTCAACGGTTTAAGGTGAAACGGGCTGTAGCCCACGTCCTGCCTTCGGAAAATGCTATTGTTTTGATAGTGGTTGGGTCGGAGTTGTTATCGTCGTCAACCGCTTCAATTTGACGGATCTCCATTGGATTGCAAGGCTGATTCCACTAGCCCGTTCAGCCTGGCAACAGGCTGTCGGCGCGATTCGCCCAAGGTCGAGTGTTGACCACGAGGCCATGCATTTTGTTTACTGAAGCGGGTGAAGTCTAGGGTTTACGGTTTCCATTGGGGTTCCAGAGCGCGAGGAAAGATTCGAACGTGGCCTAGGGACGGTGCCCCTTTCAGTGGTTACAGTTGAGGCATCCCCTCGGCCACGACAACTGGGCACGGTCGCTCAATGTTTATGGACTGTCAACAATTCACCAAGGCCCCCATGGTCGCAGCATACAAGCCACAATTTACGCCCATCTCTTACGACGGCATTGACAGCAATACTCCTT
>NZ_JBWMAX010000388.1:0-1014 GCF_056521385.1 Rhodoferax sp. RT5P35
TTCGGCCTCGGCCCCGTCGTTGACGTTGAGCTTCTTGCCGCTGCAACCGGGGAAGGCGGCCAGCGCCTGGCTGATGGCTGCGGCACCCGCATCGATGGTGGCGGTGCCAACGACCTTCAGGCCGCGTTGCGCCAATTCCAGGGCGATGGCGGCACCAATGCCGCGCGAAGCGCCTGTGACCAAGGCCACCTGGCCTGCAAATTCAGCGGCGCTCATTCGGCGGCTCCTAATAGTTGGGACTGGACCTCGGCCATGCTGGCGGGGTCGAACAAAGGCAGGCCGACCAGGCCCGCGTCGATGCGCTTGACCATACCGGCCAGCACCTTGCCGGGACCGCATTCGACCAGGGTGGTCACGCCGCGGGCCTTGATAGCGGCCACGCACTCGACCCAGCGCACCGGGCCGAAAGCCTGGCGCACCAGGGCATCGCGGATGCGGTCGGCATCCTGCTCCACCGCTACGTCAATATTGTTGACCACCGGAATCTGCGGCGCGGCAAACACGGTCTGCGCCAGTTTGTCGCGCAGTTGCATGGCTGCGGGCTGCATCAGGCTGGAATGGAACGGTGCCGACACCGGCAAAGGCAGGGCCCGCTTGGCACCGCTGGCCTTGAGGACTTCGCAGGCTTTTTCGACCGCGGCCTTGCTGCCCGCAATCACGGTCTGGCCGGGGTCGTTGAAGTTCACTGCCTCCACCACCTCGGCTGCAAACTCAGTGCCTAAAGCGCGCATAGCGCTTGTCACATCGGCACAACCAGCTATCACTTTAGTAGCATCCAGCCCCAAAATAGCAGCCATGGCACCCACGCCCACCGGCACGGCGTTCTGCATGGCCTGCGCCCGAAAGCGCACCAGCGGCGCGGCCTGCGCCAGCGTCAACACACCGGAAGCCACCAGCGCGGAATATTCACCCAGCGAATGGCCGGCCACCACGGCAGGCGCGGCACCGGTCTCGGCCATCCAGGCGCGGTAGGCCGCCACCGCCGCCACCAGCATCACCGGTTGGGTGTTGGTG
>NZ_JBWMAX010000389.1:0-1014 GCF_056521385.1 Rhodoferax sp. RT5P35
TGGCAGGCAGTGTGCTGCGCAGCAGCGCCAACCAGCAGGGCACCAGCCCCACCCGTGCGGTTTCGCCGCTGCATAGCCCCGAATCCCTGGAGCGGGCCATTGCCTGTGGCGAGCTTGTCAACCACTACCAGCCCAAGGTCGATATGGCTACCGGTGCCGTGGTCGGGGTAGAAGCCTTGGTGCGTTGGCAGCATCCGCAGTGGGGGCTGGTCTACCCCGACCAGTTCATTCCCCTGGCCGAGGCGCACCAGCTCATCGACCAACTCACCCATGCGGTGCTGGCCGAAGCCGTGCGCCAGGCCGCCTTGTGGCGTGCCCAGGGGCTGGCGCTGCAGGTGGCGGTCAATGTATCCATGGACAACCTGGGCGCGCTGGACTTCCCCGACCAGGTGGCCCAGTTGATGTTTGATGCCGGCCTGGCCGCCAACAGCCTGGTGCTGGAGGTCACGGAAAGTCGGCTCATGCAGGACCCGCGCGCCTCGCTGGACACCCTGACCCGGTTGCGCCTGAAGCGCATTGGCCTGTCGATTGACGATTTCGGCACCGGGCATTCTTCGCTGGCGCAACTGCGCGACATTCCGTTTGACGAACTCAAGCTGGACCGCAGCTTTGTCAACGGCGCTGAGCACGACCCGGCACTGGCAGCCATCGTGGAAGGCACGCTGACCATCGCCCACCAGCTCGGCATCAAATCGGTGGCAGAGGGGGTGGAAGACCGCAGCGATTGGGACTTCATGCGCGGGCGCGACTGCGATGTGGCCCAGGGCTACTTCATTGGCCGACCCATGCCCGGCGCTGCCTTTCCCCAGTGGCTGGCCCTGTGGGAAGCGCGCCGCCCCGCGTGGATGGCATTGGCGGTGTAGCCGGGCTACAGCCTGGCGATGGCGGCCCGTAAATCATCCACGTCCAGCACCTCCGACAGCACCTGCGGCGCGCTGCCCGCCTTGTACAGCACATACACCGGCACGCCGTTGCGGCCCAGTTGGCCCAGGGCGGCGGTGATTGCGGGGTCGC
>NZ_JBWMAX010000390.1:0-1014 GCF_056521385.1 Rhodoferax sp. RT5P35
CCGAATCCGGGTGCACAAACAGCGTGAGCGCGCCGGCATCGTCTTCCAGCAGCAGCTGGTGGGTGCGGGCAAAGGCGTAGGGCAGCGGGTGACGCATGGCAGACAAGCTCCCGGTCAAGGCTGCGTGTTGACGGGCGGCAAGGTCAGCGTCGGGCTCTCACGCTTCAGCATCACCTCGGAGGCCGGGCCTTTGTTGTTGGACAGTTCGGGCAGCAGCGGCGCCTCGTTGATGGGCACCAGTTGGCTCGGGATGGGTTGTGCGTCTTTCATGCCGGAGCGCATCAGGTCATAACGGTCCATCGACAGCCGGTCTGTGGCCTGTGCGTCACGCACCACCACGGGCCGCAGAAACACCATCAGGTTGGTCTTGGCGCGGGCGCGGGACTCGCTCTTGAACAGGTTGCCAAAAAACGGCATATCGCCCAGGCCCGGCACTTTCTCCTGGTTGCCGGTGTACTTGTCCTGCAGCAGACCGCCCAGCACCACGATGGCGCCGTCGTCCACCAGCACGGTCGACTCGATCGTGCGCTTGTTGGTGGTGGGGCCATTGGCGGCCAGTTCGGTACCCGCTTTGACGGCCGAGGTTTCCTGGTAGATCACCAGCTTCACCGTGCCGTTCTCGTTGATTTGCGGGCGGACCTTGAGCGTCAGGCCCACGTCCTTGCGCTCGATGGTCTGAAACGGATTGACCGTGCCGGTGGTGCTGCCGGTGTTGGTGAACTGGCCGGTGACGAAGGGCACGTTCTCACCGATCACGATCTTGGCCTCCTCGTTGTCCAGCGTCAGCAAATTGGGGGTGGACAAGACATTGCCCGTGCCGGTCTTGTCCATCAGCCGGGCCAATGCGCCCAGCACATAGGTGCCGCCCACCTTGCTGGCCACGCCCAGGTTCAGGCCGCTGCTAAGGGTGGTGACGGTGCCGGTGGCAATGCTGGCGGCCAGCGTGGCCAGGTTGCTGGTGCCACTGCCGAAGTTGGTGCCCAGGCCCACATTGCCCAGCACGCCCTGCCACTG
>NZ_JBWMAX010000391.1:0-1013 GCF_056521385.1 Rhodoferax sp. RT5P35
AGCCCGTTGAGATTGAGAGACCATCATGGGAGCCGCCATCGGGGCGGCCCCATGTCATGAGTCGACCGTGTTATTCGACTTTCCAGTCGCCATTGACCACCTTGAGCATCACGCCGGTTTCGAGCGTGTAACCCCAATGGTCGTCCTTGGTCCAGTTGACAACGCCATGCGACACCACGGTGCGGCCCATGGTTTCCATCGCCTCGCGCAGGGCAGCGCGGAACTCCTTGGTGCCGGGTTCGGCCTTTTTCAGGGCCATGGGCACAATCTTTTCCATCACCAGCATGGCGTCATAGCCATGGCCGGCAAACTGGTTGCGCGAGCCCGCACCGTAGGCTTTTTCGTACTGCTCAACAAAGGCAATGGCGGCCTTTTTGGAGGGATGGCTGTCGGGCAGCTGCTCGGCAATCACGGCCGGGCCGGACACCACGTAAGCGCCTTCCACATCCTTGCCACCGACGCGCATCAGGTCACGGGACGCTGCGGCGTGGGTCTGGTAAATCTTGCCCTTGTAGCCACGCTCGATCACCCCTTTGTGGGGCATGGCCGCGCCGCTGCCGGAAGCGACGATCAGCATCGCGTCGGGGCTGGCGGCGATCAGCTTGAGGGCCTGGGCCGTCACACTGGTGTCGGAGCGGGCAAAACGCTCTGTGGCCACCACCTTGATGCCATTCTTGTCGGCCTCAGCCGTGAAGTCCTTGAGCCAGCTCTCGCCATACGCGTCGGTGTAGCCCAGGAAGCCGACGGTCTTCACGCCTTGCTTCTTCATCAAACCGATCATGGCGTGGGCCATCACCGCATTGGATTGGGGCATGCGGAAGGTCCAACCGTCTTTGCCCGGTGGCAGCACAGCGGGTGAGAACGCCAGTTGTACCGTCTCGGCTTCAGCAGCAACGCCCGCCATGGGGATCGCCACCGGCGTGGCGACCGAGCCCATGATGATGTCCACCTTGTCGTCGGTCACAAAGCGCTTGGCATTTTTCACGCCATTGGTGGGGTCGGTGGCGTCATCC
>NZ_JBWMAX010000392.1:0-1012 GCF_056521385.1 Rhodoferax sp. RT5P35
GCCACCGGCATCTGCCACACCGACTACTACACCCTCAGCGGTGCCGACCCCGAAGGCATCTTCCCCGCCATCCTCGGCCACGAAGGCGCAGGCATCGTGGTCGATGTCGGCCCCGGTGTCACCACGCTGCAAAAGGGCGACCACGTCATCCCCCTGTACACCCCCGAATGCCGCCAGTGCAAGTTCTGCCTCAGCCGCAAGACCAACCTGTGCCAACTGATCCGTGGCACCCAGGGCAAGGGTTTGATGCCCGACGCCACCAGCCGCTTCAGCCTGGACGGCCAGCCCATCTTCCACTACATGGGCACCTCGACCTTCAGCAACTACACCGTCGCCCCTGAAATTAGTTTGGCCAAGATCCGCAAGGACGCACCGTTTGACAAGGTCTGCTACATCGGCTGCGGTGTCACCACCGGCATTGGTGCCGTGCTGTTCACCGCCAAGGTCGAAGCGGGTGCAAATGTGGTGGTCTTCGGCCTCGGCGGTATCGGCCTGAACGTCATCCAGGGTGCCAAGATGGTCGGGGCCGACAAGATCATCGGTGTCGACCTGAACCCAGCCCGCGAAGCCATGGCCCGCAGCTTTGGCATGACCCACTTCCTGAACCCGAAAGACATCGAGGCCGCAGGCGGCAATATCGTGGACGCCATCGTCCAACTCACCGACGGCGGAGCCGACTACAGCTTCGAGTGCATAGGCAACACCAAAGTCATGCGCCAGGCGCTGGAATGCACCCACAAGGGCTGGGGCCGCAGCATCATCATCGGCGTGGCCGAAGCGGGTGCAGAGATCTCCACCCGGCCCTTCCAACTGGTCACCGGCCGCAAATGGGAAGGCTCGGCCTTTGGTGGCGCACGCGGCCGTACCGATGTGCCCAAAATCGTGGACTGGTACATGGAGGGCAAGATCAGCATCGACCCGCTGATCACCCACACCATGCCGCTGGAAGATATCAACAAGGGGTTTGAGTTGATGAAGCGTGGTGAATCTATCCGCGGCGTGGTGCTGTTCT
>NZ_JBWMAX010000393.1:0-677 GCF_056521385.1 Rhodoferax sp. RT5P35
TGTAGCGCTGGATCTGCTCGTTGATCTGGTTCAACGCCTGCAGGGTGATCTTTTTGCGGCTCAGCGTGGGGCCGGTCAGTTTGACCAGCTTGCGCCGGAAGCTGTCGCCCGAGGCCATCAGGAAAAAGGTGATCAGCGACACCGTGCCCAGCTGCCCCAGCAGGCCCACGATGCCCAGGCTGCCGTCCCACACGTAGTCGCGGATGTCAAACCGGGGCTTGACGATCTGCACCCGTTGCACGCCCGGACCGATGGGCACGGAGCGGCTGGTCTCCTCGGCGGCCTTTTCCAGGTGCGAGGCGGCTTGCTGCACGGTGGTCAAGGTGTTGCGCGGCGCGCCGGGCAGGGTGCGCAGGGCGCTGCGCAGCTTCTGGGTGGCGGCGGGGAGTTGCTCGACCAGTTTGCTGGCATCGTCGCTGAGCGAGTACGCCAGTCCGCCCACGCCGCCAATCATGCCCAGCAGCAGCACCGCCGCACTCAATGCGCGTGGCACCCGGCGCGCATGGAACCAGTCCACCACCGGCGACAGGGCGTAGCTGGACAGAATGCCCACCATGATCGGAATAAACACCGCCGCCGCCCAGTGCAGGGTGTAGATGCTGGCCAGCAGGGCCAACAGCCCCAGGGCAAAGCTGCGCACATCCACCGGCATGTGCAGCACCACGCGGCGTGACCGG
>NZ_JBWMAX010000393.1:687-1012 GCF_056521385.1 Rhodoferax sp. RT5P35
GACGAGGGGACGGGAGCGCCCGGGTCAGGCAGCTCCGGGGTAGGGTGGTTCATTGCGGAGTCCTTGGGTGTGTCTGGTTGTCGTATACAAACATTGTATGCTACTATTTTAGTAGCTTGTCACGCTGGTGGAATAAGCGCAGAGGGCCTATTTCGCCATGAAAACCCGTGCGGCCGCCGCTTCATTAGCAGATGTTTGCCCGCGATCCCTCCTCCATTTGGAGGGTGAAAACCCCGGCATGTCTGGCTATGCTGTGCCCATGGCCACCACTCCCAGCCCCACCACAGCGCCGACGTCGGTGCCCACGGGGCGCGCTGACGAGGCC
>NZ_JBWMAX010000394.1:0-1009 GCF_056521385.1 Rhodoferax sp. RT5P35
CTTTTTGCGGTGGGGGGCTGTTTACTGCTGCAGCAGCGACAGCACACCCTGCGGCAGCTTGTTGGCCTGGGCCACCATGGCGGTACCAGCCTGTTGCAGGATCTGGGTGCGTGACAGGTTGGCGGTTTCCATCGCGAAGTCGGCATCCACGATGCGGCCCTTGGCGGCGGCCAGGTTTTCCACCTGGATGCTGATGTTGCTCACCGCGCTCTCAAACCGGCTTTGCAGCGCACCCAGGTTGGCGCGGGCCGAGTTCACCTGGTCGATGGCGGCATCGATCTTCTTGATCGCCACCCAGGCATTGCGCTGGGTATCGATGCTCAGCGTGTCGATACCCAAGGCATCGGTAGAGGTATTGGTGGCACTGATCTGCGAGGCCAAACTGGCGGCAGCAAAACCGGTGCCGGTGGCCGAGAAGCCCGCCAGGGTGACCGCGGCCGGGTCGCCATTGGCATCCAGCCTTTGCGACACCAGATCAAAGCGGTAGCTCTGGTCGTCGTTTTGCGACAGATAGGCAGTGACACCGGTGTCGGACGATTTGCGGTTGATGGCTTCCACCACCTGGCCCATGCGTTCTTCGCCAGAGCTGGCGGCCTTGACGGAGCCCAGATCGATGGCTGCGGCAGAACCGGCCACCGAAATCGTCAACACATTGGAGGCAATAGAGGTCAGCACGGTGACGCTGCTGGCGGCCACGGCGCTGGCCGACTGGTCATAAGCGTAGGCCACATCGGCCAGGCCCTTGGCGGTGGAATTGGTCAAAGCCCCCAGGGAAGCCACATCGCCCGAGTTGGCACCCACCTGGAACACCGCACCGGCAAAGGAGCCGTCCAGAATCTTTTTGCCGTTGAACGAGGTTTGCTTGGCAATGCGGTCGATTTCATCGGTCAACTGGCCCACTTCGGCCTGCAGCGCGGCGCGGTCGGCCTTGCTGTTGGTGGCGTTGCCCGCCTGTACCGCCAGTTCGCGCATACGCTGCAGCATGTCGCCGACCTTGCCCAACGCGCCT
>NZ_JBWMAX010000395.1:0-1009 GCF_056521385.1 Rhodoferax sp. RT5P35
TTGGCGTCTGGAGTCTTGTAGTTGCCCAATTGACCCAAACCATCTTCGGCACGTTACTGACCTACAACATGGCCAGACACACGCTCAAGCCATGCATCAAAAATGACAGTGCTGGTTTTTTGCGCTTCGGAGTAAAGGTCACCGCTACAAACCTATGCAATTGGGGGCTGTCTTGCCTGGACAGTGTTGTGCTGGGCCGCACTTTTGGGGCCACGCAACTCGGTCTCTACAATCGGGCTTTTAGCCTCGTGGCAATGCCAACCTACAACATTGTCTCCAGCTTGCAAGGCGTATTGTTTTCAGCAACGGCGCGGATGCAAGACGATGTGACACGACTTAGGCAAACCTACTTAGCCGCACTCGGGGTCATTGGCTTCATCTGCTTACCCATGTTTGGTGTAGTCGCTGCTATTCCCGAAACGATGATTAGTGGCGTGTATGGCGCCAAATGGCTGAGCGCAGTCACCCTGCTCACGCCACTCGCTCTTGCCATGCCTTTCAGTGCATTGATGGGACTTGGCGGCCCTGTCATGACCGGAATGGGCAAGGCCGAGTATGAAATGGGAATCCAATTTTTTAGTCTCACTCTATTTGTGCCACTTTTATGGTGGGCCTCAGGTTTTACGTTGGAGACTGTGGCGTGGGCCGTATTCATCAGCTACGTCATCCGTTTTATTGCGGTGACGCACATAACTCTGGGATTGCTCAAGGGCAGTTGGTTGGCCGTCATTTCCGTGTTGACGGGTCCAGCCGTCCTGGCGGCAATTTGTGCCGCACTTACCTTCGCAGTGGAAACGCAACTCAGCGCCACAACACTGCCTGCGGGTTTACGCCTGTTATTTGTCGGCACCTTTGCGGCGTTGGTGAGTGCCAGCGTGTTCTTGCTTGGTCAACGGTGGCTCGTATCCAAACCTGTTGCCCAGTTGCTGAGGCAACTAACCGCATCTTTGCCAACAGCTGTGAAGAGACTAATCGTCGTATGAGGTACCTTGTATGACGCTTAGATTCA
>NZ_JBWMAX010000396.1:0-1009 GCF_056521385.1 Rhodoferax sp. RT5P35
CACGGCCATGGCCGCCAGCCAGACCGAGGCCTTGACCATGAACAGACCGCTGTTCCAGGAGTAGGTGCCTGCGTCCAGATAGCTCTGGGCCGTGGCCTGGTCGGGCTTTTCCACGAAGCGGGCGATGGTGGATGCGCCGCCGTTGCCATACAACGCCCCGGCCTGGATGTAGCCGTAGCCCGTCTCGGGGCTGTCGGGCGTGATGCCAAAGGTCACCACCGCGCCCTCTGCGGCCAAGGCCGCGCCCTGGCGCACCACGGCCTGGAAGGCGGGCTTGTCCACGATCACGTGGTCGGCGGGCATGACCAGCAGCACCGGATCGGCCCCATCACGCAATCCCGCCAGCGCGGCCAGGGTCAGGGCCGGAGCGGTGTTGCGCCCCGTGGGCTCCAGCACGATGCTGCCGGGCTGGCCCATCAGGCGCAGCTGCTCGGCGATGACGAAGCGGTATTCCTCGTTGCAGACCACCATGGGCGCGGCCACCGTGCCCAGGCCCAGGCCCTCCACCCGGCGCACCGTGGCCTGCAGCAGCGAGTCGTCGCCGATCAGCGGCAGCAGTTGCTTGGGGTACTTTTCGCGGGACAAAGGCCACAGGCGGGTGCCAGAGCCACCGGAGAGAACGACAGGTTGAATCAACATAGAGTTCCAAAAGGTAAAAAAACCAAGGGCCGTAGAACGCGTCCTACCACCGTTGGTTTTTATTATTGCAGAGCAACATAGCGCATTTTCGCGCCGCGGGCGGTATTACCCCGTGTTGCGCAGCGCCGCCGCAATGCCGTTGATGGAAATGTGGATACCGATCTGCACCCGCTCGTCGCCCTGCCCGGCCCGGTAGCGCCGTACCAGCTCCACCTGCAGGTGGTGCAGCGGGTCGATGTAGGGGAAACGGTGGCGGATGGAGCGCTGCAGCGAGGCGTTGCCCGACAGGCGCTGCTTCTCGCCGGTGATCTGGGTCAGCGCGTGGGCGGTGCGGTGCCACTCGGCCTCGATGCTGGCGAAGATGCCCTTG
>NZ_JBWMAX010000039.1:0-1702 GCF_056521385.1 Rhodoferax sp. RT5P35
GCGTAAGCAGGGTGCCCAGCCGCTCGATGGCACCCGAGAATGGCCCGATCTCCACCTGGAACGAGCCCGACAGCTCCACCTCGATCTTGTCCAGGTTGTCGGCTTTCTTCAATTCGAAGGTCAGGAACGGAATCTGCACCGGGCTGTTGGGGATGCGCTCTAGCGGGATGGTGGCCCGCAGGCCCGTGCCGTCTTTGAGCCGCAGGCCGCCCGCCATGTCGGCAATCAGCCCGAAGGTCAGCGCCACCTCGATGGCATCGCCCAGCACCGCGCCCAGGAAGGGGTCGTCGCCCACCTTGAGCGACAGCACGCTCTCGGCCAGGTCAAACTCCACCTTGGGCTGCAGGTTGTCCAGCGTGAAGCCGCCGGTCATCCGGCCAATGGTGAAGTGGGTTTGGGCCGGGTCGCCCAGCACCAGGGGCTGGTTGCGGCTGAACAGCAGGCCCAGGGCCGTGGTGCCGGTGAGCACCGGCGCGGCCAGCGGTGGCAGCGGGATGGCCAGTTGCGGCAGGTCGATTTGCAGCGTGACCTTGCCGTCGGCCTTGAGCTCCAGCGCAAAACCCTGGTCGACCCCGGTGCTGGATCGCAGCGTGGAGGTGAGCTCGGCATACAGCTTGTGCAGGGGCAGGTCGTAACCCAGCAGCAGGTCCAGGCTGCCATTCGCGCCCCCGGCCAGCTGGAAGGCGCGGCTGGCTACCAGTGGTGGCAGTTCGATGCCGGGGCCGCGGGGCACCAGCCAGCCCTTGGCATCGTCCAGATTCGGTGCCGCAAAGGCCCGGTCCAGCAGGGTGCCGATGGCCATGACCACCAGGCCCAGCGTCATCTGCGCCTCGGCAAAGGCGGCGGGGGTGGGCGGGCTGGCGGCGGTTGCGCCCAGCAGGCGGTAGACCAGCAGCTTGGCGGGCGGATCGCTGGCGGGTTGGTCGGCATCGCCGCTGACGATCAGCAGCAGCTTGGCAATCGAGTACGCGCTGGGCGGCTTGCCGGGGCTGGCCGAGGTGATGCGGTGGATTTGCTGGACGACCTTGGACAAATCCCCCAGCCCTACCGTGCCGTCGCCGATGTGGGCCAGCAGCTCGCCCACGGTTTTCAGCGCCGCCAGGGTTTCGCCCACCACCATGGCTGCCGTCGCCAGCGACTGGGCTTCGGCGTTGCTGGCGTGGAAGCTGTCGGGGTTGATGGTGGCGGCGGTTTGGTCCAGTGCCAGCCCGAGCCGGGTGCGCAGCGCGTCGGCCAGGGGCGTGGCCAGCGCGGGCGGCTGGATGTCGGCCTGCAGCGCGGCCACGCTGCCCTGGAGCCACAGAAATGCGCGCAAAAAAACGGTGTCAGCAGTGCCAGCCATGCGGATTCCTTCACGGATGAGCCTGTAAGCGCATTTTTGGCTCGAAAGGCTCACGCGAGGTTAGGCGGGGTGGCGGGTTACGTCAATTGCCTTGTGCGGCGGGGTGGGGCAGACATCCCTAGTTTTGTGGATGAATGCAGAAAGAGGTATTTTTAGACGCTAAAAATACCTGTAGCGCTTTCCAAATATTGATTTATAGCTATATTTTATATAGCGGTTTTAGTCTCAAGAAGACTTAATCCGATACGCTTTCAATAGTGCGTCATAGGTAAATCCCGCGACATCATCGCCGCGACGGCCATTGAGCACCGAGTCATAAAAGGCCTTGACGGTGGGGTTTTTAACTTCGCCCCAAAGTTG
>NZ_JBWMAX010000039.1:1712-2187 GCF_056521385.1 Rhodoferax sp. RT5P35
GGAAACCAGATTTGCAAACGTTTTACCCAGGCATGGTGGGTTCAGGTTGTCTGCCAAACTCAGAATCTTGTCGTTTTCGTTGATGGTGATATAGATTCTTTGGCCCGTAACCAATTTCTCCACCCATTTGGTATGGTCGTTGCTGTTGACATCAGCCTGGCTCAAAATGATATTGGTAAATAGCCGGGTTTCTTCTTGGTAAGCCTGGCTTAAAACGTAATGCTCAAATAAATAGTTTCCCAGGCTGTGCGCCATAAAGTTGATGGTGGTATTGCAGGCCAGCAATGATTTTGTGCTTTGTTGGTCCATCCAATATTTTGTGAACTTGGAAAATTTTTCCAGTAAAGAATCCAGCGCGCCAAAAGATGCCTGCGCAATTCTGCGGGCTGCGCGGTATTCGGTGAACACCAGGCCACCGGTGTTGGAAGGCCATGAAAATAAAACCACTTCTACCCCATACCGCTCCTGGATTAAC